>NZ_NCJX01000095.1:0-10276 GCF_002282635.1 Acidiphilium sp. 34-64-41
GGTCACCCAAGATGAACCTGCTCGAAGGCGTCGTTACCACACGCGATGACCAGCACGTCGAGGTCAAACTCGACGATGCGGGCAACGTCATTGTCATGGCCGATCGAATCGCGGTTGCCCCTGGCACGCGGGTCACCGTCGGCATGCGCCCCGAACATACGGCGCTGGTGTCGGACGGCCCGATTGGCGGCGTTGCCGATTTCGTCGAGCATCTCGGCAACGAGACGCTGGTCTACGTCAAGCGGCCGGACGGACAGCAGATGATCGTGAAGGCCGATGATCTGGCAGGCGTCCGCATGGGCGATACCGTGACCATGGCGCCGAAAGGCGATCGCTCCGCGCTGTTCGGGCCGCACGGCAAGGCGTTGCTACGGCGTGAGTTTCATCTGCACTGACTGATCCGTATCAGTCAGCCCGGCACTGCAGCGTTGGCAATGCGCGGCTTTCGCGATCACCGTCTGGTCAGGGGTCTCGGCAAGCAATCGACCGCCATCGGCACGGCCGAGACTGCCTTTGCGTGGCCCCTTGCGCAGAGCTTTCTCAGGCCGCTTTGGCTTCTACCTGCGCGTTGGCGGCAGGCTCGAATTATCCGGCAGCTTCGCCGGCCCGTTCAGCTGCGCCTCCAGCTCTTCAATCCGGCGTTCCGCAGCAGCCAGCCGGATCGTCAGTTCCTCGTTCCGCCGCTCCGAAACTTGTAGCGCTTCCCACAGAGCGCGGATCAGCACATCTTTCTCAGCATGCGACAGAAGGGATAAATCAGGAAGCTCGGTCACACCTCCGTCGGATCCCATCCGACGTGGTCACGTCAATTCACAATCGATTCAACTCGCCGCCCGGTGGGGATGAGCAGCTACCATCACACAATCAGATGACTGTCGGATAGCTCGCGCCATCCATGGAGATGTTGACGCCGGTGATGTAGCTAGCGCGATCGGAGGCGAAAAATGTGACGGCGTTTGCGATATCCCCAGGGCTTGCCATGCGGCCGAGCGGGATGCGGGCGATGCCGCGGATGCGGGCTTCATCGATGGTGACGCCGGCGAGGCGTGCGTCGGATGCAAGGCCTTCGTTGACGCGGTCGGTTTCGGTCAGGCCGGGGTTGAGGCCGATGACGCGCAGGCCGCGTGGGGCGTAGGCGGTTGCGAGGCCGGCGGTTGCGAGCATGAGGGCGGCGTTGGCGGCACCGCCGGCGAGGTGGACCGGCGAGGCGATTTTGCCGCCTGCGCCGATGACGTTGATAATCACGCCGCGGCCGCGTGCCGCCATCAGTTTCACCACCGGATCGATCACGTTGATGTAGCTGAAGTATTTCGCGTCCATCGCGGCGCGCCAATGGGCGGGTGTGAGGTCATCGGGCGGGGTGCGTTTTGCGGCGCCGGCGCTGTTGACCAGGATATCGATCGGGCCGAGGCGGGCTTCGACCTGAGCGACCATTGTGGCGGCCGCATCCGCGTCGATCAGGTCGGCGGCAAAGCCGGTGGCGGATGGGATGGTGTGCAGGGCGGCGTCGAGATTGGCCTGGCTGCGCGAGCAGATCGCGACGCGGGCACCTTCGTGCGCGAAGGCGACGGCGCAGGCGAGGCCGATGCCTTTGGAGCCGCCGGTGATCAGGACGCATTTGCCGTCGAGGTTGAGGTTCATCGGGTCAGGTCATCCTTTCGATCAGGCCGGCGATCAGCGGCGGGTCCTGGAGTTGTGGCACGTGGGCAAGCCCGGGGAGAATGTCGAGCGTGGCGCCGGGCAGTGCGGCCGCCAGGGCTTCCGCCATGGCGGGTGGGGTGGCCTGGTCTTCCGCGCCGACCAGGATGCGGGTTCGGGCGGTGATGCGGGCGATGTCGTTGGTCAGGTCGAGGGTTTCCAGTGCGGCGCAGGCGGCGGCGAACTGGGCCGGGTCGGTTTGCAGGAAGGCCGACCGCCGTTGTTCGATCAGGTCGGGGTGATCGGCGCGGAAGGCGGCGCCGAACAGGCGGGCCATGGCGGTATCGGCGATGGCGGGCAGGCCTTTGGCCGCCGCGGCCTCGCGCATGCTGCGAAATGCGGCCCGGCCCGGATCGGAGAAGCGCAGCCCGGCGCCGATCAGGACCATGGCGCCGATGCGGGACGGATGATCGAGCGCGAGGCGCAGGGCGAGGAAGCTGCCAAAGCCATTGCCGACGACGAGCGGCGCGGCGGGCAGTGTCAGCGCGGCGATGGTTTCGGCCAGTGCAGCGGCGATCGGGGCGAGGCCACCCTCGATCGGCGGCAGGCCGGCGAAGCCCGGCAGGTCGAGCACGATGGTTTCGGCACGGGTCGCGAGCAGCGGCGTGATGCCGGCCCAGCTTGAACCATCGGCCAGCAATGAGTGCAGGAAAATGATCGGCCGGCCGGCGCCGGTGCGGTGCACGCCGATGCGTTGCCGCGTGGAAACATGGTCTGTCATCGTCTCTCCCTGAGCTGTCACGATATATCAATGCTGATGCTAGCCGATAAATTTGATTAGTTACAGGCTCTGAATCCTGCTTGTTTTTTTCATCGTGATATATCACAAACGGAACCGGGGGTTCCAGATGTTGATGCGAACGAGCGTCTATGCCGCGCTGAAGGATGACATCATCGCCTGTCGCCTGATGCCCGGCACCGAACTGCGCGAGCCCGAGATTGCGGCGCGCTACAGCGTTGGCCGCTCGCCGTTGCGCGAGGCGCTGCTGCGGCTGGAGGCCGAGGGTCTCGTGGTGATCGTGCCGCGCCAGTACTGCCGGGTCGCGCCGATTTCGCTGCGCGATGCCGCCGATATGTTCGGCCTGCGCCGTGTGCTGGAACCCGAGGCGGCGCGGCTGGTGGCGCGCACGGCCGACGATGCGGCGCGCACGCGCCTGCTCGCGGTGGCGGCGGGCGATGAGGCGGCGGATTTCATCGATGACAACCGGCGGTTCCACTGCACGCTGGCCTCGCTGGCGCCGAACCGCCGGCTGGGGGCCTCTTGCGTCGAGATCATCGAGCAATCGGATCGGCTGGTCCGGGTCAGCCTCGCTCAGATCGAGGGGCGGCGGCCGGATCTGCTGATCGGCGAACATCGCGCCATCGCGGATGCAGTAGTGCGGGGTGATGCGCGCACCGCGGCACGGCTGTTACGCGCGCATATCGATGCCGCCGAGACGCGGGTGCTCTCGGCACTGCGGCGGGCCGCCGTGATCGACTGAACGATGACACCACCATCAATCAATAAAAAATCGAGAATCGGGAGAGAACGACAATGGATCAGGTGATATCGCAAGACAAGGCGATCATGGGTGCTTCGGCGGGGGCGCGGCTCGATCGGCTGCCGATCGGCGCGTTTCACCGCCGCGTCATGCTGCTGATCGGCATCGGCATGTTCTTCGACGGGTTCGACATCTATATCGCAGCGACCGTGCTGGGTGCGACGATCCGCAGCGGGTTCGCAACCTTGCCGCAGGCGGCGCTGTTCGTGTCAGCGACATTCGTGGGGATGATGCTGGGCTCGGTGGTCACCGGGTTTCTGGGCGACCGGTTCGGCCGGCGCTTTACCTATCAAGCCAATCTGGCGATTTTCGGCCTCGCCTCGCTCGCCGCCGCGTTCGCGCCGGGCATGGGCGTGCTGATCGCGCTGCGCTTCGTGATGGGGTTCGGCCTCGGGGCGGAGAATGTGGTGGGGTATTCGACCCTCACCGAGTTCATCCCGCCGGCGGCGCGCGGCCGCTGGCTCGGCATGATGGCGGTGATCGTGGTGACCGGCCTGCCGGTTTCGGCCCTGCTGGGTTATGCGCTGGTGCCGCATTTCGGGTGGCGGATCATGTTCATTCTTGGCGGCATCGGCGCGCTGTTCGTGTGGCAGGCGCGCAAGGCGCTGCCGGAATCGCCGCGCTGGCTGCAGACCGTCGGGCGGGATGCGGAGGCTGAAGCACTGCTCACCCGGATCGAGGCGGACGTATCCAACGGCGCGCCGCTGCCGCCGCCGGCGCCCGGCATCGCGATGCCGCTGCAACCGTTTTCCGCGCTGTTCGCACCGCCGTTGCTCGCCCGCCTGGTGCTTGGGTGCATCGCGCTGATCGTGATCAACACGCTGATCTACGGGTTCATCACCTGGCTGCCGACCTTCATGGTCAAGCAGGGGCTGAGTGTGGCGCAGAGTTTCGGCTATGCCGTGCTGATGGCGCTGGGTGCGCCGATCGGCTCGGCGATCGGCGCGTTCGGGGCGGATCGCTGGGGGCGCAAGCCGTGCATCGTCGTGGCATCAGCCCTCGCCATCGTGTTCGGCGCGATCTATCCGTTCGTGCGCGATCCGGCGTTTCTGCCGGTGATCGGTTTCGCTCTGACCATTCCGATCTATATCCTGGTCGCCATGCTGTTCGCGATCTACATTCCCGAATTGTTCCCGACCGAAATCCGGCTGCGCGCGGCCGGAATTTGTAACATGTTCGGGCGCGGTGCGACCATCATCACGCCGTTCATGGTGATCCGTCTGTTCGCCGATTATGGTGTGAAGGGCGTGCTGGCCATGATGATCGGGCTGCTGCTCGCGCTGATCGTGGCAGTGCTGGTGCTGGGTGTCGAAACCAGGCAGCGCCGGCTGGAGGCGATTGCCTGACATGGATCGATCGATGCTGAACCACCGCCCGACCCAATCCGAACGCGACCGCACCCGCTGGGTGACCGGAGCGGGGCGCTACACCGCCGATATCGCGGTGCCGGATGCGCTGAGCGCCACCTTTCTGCGCTCGCCGCATGCCCATGCCGAGATCGTTTCGATCGATATCGGCGCCGCACTTGCGATGCCGGGCGTGATCGCCGTGCTGACCGGGGCGGATTGCGCGGACGCCGGCTTCGGCAATTTCCGCGGCCTGATGCGCTACGGGGCCGACGGGCCGCACCCGCTGATCGTGCCGTTCCGCCCGGTGCTGGCCCACCAGCGGGTGCGCCATGTCGGCGAGGCGGTGGCCTGCGTCGTTGCGACCAGCGAGAGCGCAGCACTCGATGCGAGCGAAGCGATTGCGGTGACCTATCGTGACCTGCCCGCCGTGATCGGCATCGATGCGGCGGGCAAGGCGGATGCCCCGGCAATCCATCCGCAAGCGCCGGGAAACCTCGCCTTCGCGCATCAGGCCGGCGATGCCGCGGCGGTGGGTGCCGCGTTCGACGCTGCAACCAGCGTGGTGGCGACGGCGTTCGATCTGCCGCGGCTAGCCCCCACGACGATGGAGTTGCGCGGCATCATCGCACGTTACGACGAGGTGGCGGGGATTTATCATTTGATCACGCCGCATCAGGGTATCAACGAAATCCGGGCCGATCTGGCTGCGGTGCTGAACGTACCCGAGGCCAGGATCAGCATCGAGCTGCCCGATGTCGGCGGCGGGTTCGGCGCACGCAGCCCAGCCTATCCCGAACATGCCGCCCTGCTGCTCGCCGCGCGCCGTACCGGCCGGGCGGTGCGCTGGGTCGCGAGCCGGAGCGAGGCGTTCCTGACCGATTACTATGGCCGCAGCACGCGACTCGCCGGGCGGCTGGCGCTCGATGCATCGGGGCGGTTCACCGGGCTCGAGATCACCTACGAGACCGATCTCGGCGCGTATATCACCACGGTCGGCGCCTTCGTGAACGTGCACAACCCGTTGATGAGCGGCAGCGGCACCTACGGTATTTCCGCGATTGCCGCGAATTTCCGCCAGTATTTCACCAATACCGGCCCGATCGGGCCGTATCGCGGCGCCGGACGGCCGGATGTGGCGTTGCTGATCGAACGGCTGGTCGATCGCGCCGCCACCACGCTGGGGGCGGACCCACTCGAACTGCGCCGCCTGAATGCGATTCCGCGCACCGCTTTCCCGTATCGGACCGCGCTGGGATCGACCTACGACAGCGCCGATTACGCTGCCCTGATCGATGCGGCGCATCAGGCCTCGGACTGGGATGGGTTTGCCGCAAGGCGCACCGAGGCACACGCGCGCGGCCGGTTGCGCGGGCGTGGCGTGGCATTGTTCACCGAAATCGCCGGCGGCGGTGCCGCGACGCGCGATGAGGCGCGGGTCGTTCTGGCCGTGACCGCCGGCCGGGCGACCGCGCGGATCGAGACCGTGACCGGCGGCAGCGGCCAGAGTCAGGCCGAGACCTATGCGTTCATTCTGGCCGAACGGCTCGGGATGGACCCCGCCGACATCGAACTCGCAGCGAGTCCGGCGCATTCGACGCTGAACGGCGGCGGCTCGATCGGCTCGCGATCGACCCTGAGTGCCGGCAGCGCGATCGCCGATGCGGGCGATCAGCTGCGCCGACACCTGCTGGCCGCCGCCGGGCTGCGGGCCAATGCGCCACCCGCGGAGTTGATCATGGCTGGTGGCGCGATCTGCCGACCGGATGGCAGCGTCGTGCTGACGCTGGCCGAGGCGATTGCCGCGACCGATGCGCCGCTTGATGTGGTCGGCGCGGTGCCGGTATCGTCGAGCTTTCCATCGGGCTGTCACGTCGCGGAGGTAGAGATCGACCCGCAAACCGGGCTGGCCGTGCTGGTGAGCTACGTCGCGATCGATGATTCGGGCGTCGTGCTCAATCCCATCGTCGCGGAAGGCCAGATCCATGGCGGCATCGTGCAAGGATTGGGCGAAGTGTTCGGCGAGGCGATGCAGTATGACGAAACCGGCCAGGTGCTGACCGGCAGCTTCATGGACTACACCATGCCACGCGCCGCCGATGTGCCGAATTTCGTCACCGAGGATCGGCCAACCGCATCGCCCAACAATTCGCTCGGCGTCAAGGGCCTGGGCGAGGCCGGCACCACCGGCGCGCTGGCCGCCGCCGCCAATGCGTTCGCCGATGCGCTGGCGATGGTGGGCGCGAAACTGCCGGCGTTTCCGTGCACCGCGCACAGCATCTGGCGCAGCATCCGCGCGGCGGCGTCCGGCTGACCTGTAAGGGGTATTTCAACTGGCTATCTTTGCTGCCGCGCCGGTTGAAGCCGATGTTGGCCGGGCGTTGGTCGGCGGCGGACTGGCAGGCGATGCAGGTTCGCACGCCGGGCATCGCGTCGCGGCGCGCCTGCGGGATTTCCTTGCCGCATTCCACGCAATAGGTCTGTCCCGCGCCGGCCGGGATGCGGGCGCGGGCGCGCATCACCTTTTCCTTCACGGTATCGTCGATCTGATCCTGAACCGCCCCGTCCGGGGCCCAACCGTTCGCCATTGTGCTTGTCCGATTTGATGGTTGCACCTGATATTCAACATGGGACGGATGACGCGCGTTGGAAAGCCTGGGGCCGGGAAACGCGATTGGCAGGGATTTCTCAGACGCGTCGAGCCGACCAGCGAGACGGTCGGATATGCGCCGAGTGTCGCGCAGGCTGGCCAGCCGCGCAATTCCCGTTAGGATCGCACGGAACCAGCAGCCAGAGGGAGAGCGCGCATGACCGAAACACCACCAGGCATCACCAAGGCGGATGAGGGGCTGGATGGCGTGGTCTGGAATATTCTCGGCCAGACCTACACCCTCAAGCAGGACAGCGCGCATTCGATGGCGTGGCACGCGGTCTTTCCTCCCGGCACGTTCGTGCCGCCGCATATCCACCCGACGCAGGACGAGTTCATCTACATGCTCGATGGACGCTTCGACCTCTGGCTCGACGGTCAGGACAAGGTCGCGACGGCGGGCGATCTGGTCCGCATGCCGATGAACCGTCCGCATGGCATTTTCAACCGCTCGGACAGCCTGGTGCGCTGCCTGTTCTGGGTCACGCCGCGGCGATCGCTGCGCGCCCTGTTCGAGCAGATCCACAATCTGACCGACCCGGCGGCGGTGGTGCGGATCGCCGCGGCGCATGAGGTGCAGTTTCTGCCACCGCCGGCGTGATGGCGCCGGTCATCATCGCCGGCGGCGGCATCGGCGGACTGGTGCTGGCGCTGATGCTGCACCGGCGCGGCATTGCGTGCCAGGTGCTGGAGGCTGCGCCGGCGGTGCGGCCGCTGGGGGTCGGCATCAACATCCTGCCGCATGCGATTGGCGAACTTGCGGAACTGGACCTGCTGGACGCGCTCGATACCATTTCCATCCGCACCCGCACGCTCGCCTACATGACCCAGCGCGGCCAGACGATCTGGCAGGAGCCGCGCGGCTGCTACGCCGGCCATGCGGTGCCGCAGATCTCGGCACATCGCGGCCGGTTGCAGTCCCTGCTCTGGCAGACCGCGCAGGCGCGCCTAGGCGCCGGAGCGGTGCGCGCGGATGCCAGGGTGATCGGTGCGACGCAGGACGCCGCAAGCGTCACCGTCATGGTGCGGACGGCGGATGGTGACACCAGCGAAATGACCGGCCATGCGCTGATCGGGGCCGATGGCATCCACTCGACGCTGCGCGCCGCCCTGTTGGGTGTTGATTGGCCAGTGCGCTGGAACGGCATCCAGATGTGGCGCGGTGCGGTGGACTGGCCGGCCTTCGGCAGCGGCGATGAGATGATCATTGCCGGCGACGCCACCGCCAAGCTGGTGTTCTACCCGATTGCGCCTGGCAGCGCGCCGGATCGGCGGCTGACCAACTGGGTGGTCTATGCGCGGATCGCCGACGCCAGCACGACACCGCCCGGCCGCGAAAGCTGGTCGGCGCGCGGTGCCTTCGCGGAATTCGCCAAATTGATCGAGGGGTTCGCCCTGCCAATGGTCGATATTCCCACCCTGGCGGGCGCAACGGCGGATATTTTCCGTTACCCGATGTGCGATCGCGACCCGCTGCCGGCCTGGACCCAGGGGCGCATCACTCTGCTCGGCGATGCTGCCCATTCGATGTACCCGGTCGGTTCGAACGGCGCCTCGCAGGCGATTCTCGATGCGCGATGCCTGGCCGATTGCCTGGCCACGCAGGATGGTCCGGCCGCGCTCGCGCAGTACGAGGTCGAGCGCCGGCCGGCGACCACCGCGATCGTGCACGCGAACCGCATCGGGGGGCCGGAGCGGGTGATCGACCTGATCGCCGCCCGCGCGCCCGCAGGGTTCGACCGGCTGGACACAATCGCCACCAATGACGAACTTGCGGTCATCGTGCGCGGCTACGCGAACCTCGCGGGGTTCGCGGCACCGCCGGCTGCGATCACCATCGATGCACAGCCATGAGCACCGTGGACGATCCCGTGTTCCAGTACCTGACCGGTCAGCTGCACGAGACCCACGCAGAGTTGCTAGCGGGCTTCGAGCGGGAGAGTGCGGCAGCGGTGAGCACGGGGCAGCCGACGCTCGATATCCCCTACGGCCCGCATCCACGCGCGCGGTTCGACCATTTCGCTGCTGAGGCCAGCGGTGCCACCATCGTCTATCTGCACGCCGGCTACTGGCAGGCCCGCGACAAGGCGCAGTTCCGGTTTCTGGTACCCGCCTGGGTCGCGGCGGGGGTCAGCGTGGTACTGGCGAATTATCCGCTCTGCCCGGATGTGACGCTGGCCGCGCTGACCGAGGCGGTGCGCGGCCTGATCTCCGCACTCGGCGACCGTGCCGGCCGCATCGTCGTGATGGGCCATTCGGCCGGGGCGCATCTGGCGGTGGAACTGGCGCTGACCGACTGGCCCGCCCGCGGCATCGCCCGCCCGCCGATCGCCGGCATCGTCGGGCTCAGTGGAATCTATGATCTGGCGCCGCTGCGAGCGACGCCGCTGAACGACAAGCTGCGGCTTGATGCTGCCGAGGCTCACGAGGCTTCACCGTTGTATCGGCTGCGACCCGGTCTGCCGCGAGCGCTGTTCGCGACCGGCGCACGCGAAACCGCGGCGTTTCACGATCAGACCGCAGCGTTGGTGCGCGCGTGGTCCGGCGCGGGCAATCACGCCACGGTCATGACCGTGCCGGGCGCCGATCACTTCAGCCTGCTCCGCCACGTCTGCGACCCCACCGTCGCCTTGTTCAATGAAATTCGGGCTCTGATCGATGCTCGCGCGTGAGGTCCGGTTGGGCGACCGCCTACTCAAGATCATGTACCCGCACGGTCGGGCAGATGCGCCGGGCGATGTCGATCAGGTGTCGATGATGGGTGTCGAAATCCTTTAACTTTATCGGTTGATCGATCTTGTCCCTGGCGACTATGTTCATCGCAAAGATTATGGGTAAGCGCGGCGGTGGACATTCAGTATATTGATCACTTCACGATCCGAAGTCGACCGCAAGACGTTGATGCGCTGCGGGATTTTTATGGCGATGTGTTGGGTCTGCGTCCCGTAAGCGTCCGGTCTCGATCGTGTAGCGATCTGATCTCAAGCGGTTTAGCTGGACTCCTTCTGGAGGCTCATAAGGAGGCGGCTGGTGGAGGGAGA
>NZ_NCJX01000022.1:0-70494 GCF_002282635.1 Acidiphilium sp. 34-64-41
ATACAAAATCAACCCCGACGGCAGCATCGACTTCACGCCAGAACAACTCCACGAAATCCTCGGCCCACCCCCACCGCCCGTGCCACCCTGGCACCAGCCCTTCGTGCCGTCCTTCAACGTCAAAAAACTCTGGCGGAAGGGGCCATGATTTCGCACGCCTATGTCGTTACGATATCAAAACGACAAGCACAAAAGACTAGGAAAGCACTTCTTTTTTGTGAACAAAAAAGAAGCAAAAAAAACTTTGGTCATTTGGGCCCGTGCCGGTGGAAACGCCCGTGCCCCAGGGTCAGAAAGTTTTTTGCTTCTTTTTTACAAAAAAGAAGCCCTAAACCTTCCCTGCCCAACCACCCCCCGGCCTTGCTTTCCACCCAGAAATCGCCACACTCCCCTCATGTCCGGATTCGCCCCGCGTGTGAAAGCGGTGCTTGGCCCCACCAATACGGGCAAGACGCATCTCGCCATCGAGCGTCTGCTGGGCCATTCCTCAGGGATCATCGGCTTTCCCTTGCGTCTGCTCGCCCGCGAAAACTACGACCGCATGGTGAGCATCAAAGGCGCCCGCAACGTCGCTTTGATCACCGGCGAGGAAAAAATCGTCCCCCCCGATGCCCGCTGGTTCTCCTGCACGGTCGAGGCCATGCCGCTCGACCGGCCGGTGGAGTTCATCGCGGTCGATGAAATCCAGCTCTGCGCCGATGCCGATCGCGGCCACGTCTTCACCGATCGTCTGCTGAACGCGCGCGGCATGGTCGAGACCATGTTCCTCGGCGCCGAGACCATCCGCAAACTCCTCAAACGCCTGGTGCCCGAAGCCGAAATCGAAACCAGGCCGCGCCTGTCGCAACTCAGCTTCGCCGGTGCCACCAAACTCTCGCGCCTGCCGCCGCGCTCGGCGATCGTCGCCTTCTCCGCCGCCGAGGTCTACGCCATCGCCGAAGCGGTCCGCTCGCGCCGCGGCGGCTGCGCCGTCGTGATGGGCCGCCTCAGCCCGCGCACCCGCAACGCCCAGGTCGCCCTGTATCAGGACAAGGAGGTCGATTTCCTGGTCGCAACGGATGCGATCGGCATGGGTCTGAACATGGATGTCGATCACGTCGCCTTCGCCGGCCTCTCGAAATTCGATGGTCACCGCCCCCGCCCGCTCGCCGCCGCCGAAATCGCGCAAATCGCCGGCCGCGCCGGGCGCGGCATGCGCGACGGCACCTTCGGCACCACCGGCCGCTGCCGCCCCCTGACCGATGATCTGGTCACCGCGGTCGAAGCCCATGCGTTCGAACCGCTCGAACAACTCGCCTGGCGCAATTCCACCCTCGATTTCACTTCGATCGAGGCGCTGCTCGCCAGCCTGCTCTCGGCCCCCGACCGCCAGGGCCTTACCCGCGGCCATGATGCGTCCGACCTGTTGACCCTGTCGTCCCTGTCCGGCGACCGCGCGATCAGCGACCGCGCCCGCACCCCCCGCGCCGTCCGCCTGCTGTGGGAAGCCTGCCAGATCCCGGATTTCCGCAAACTCGCGACCGATATCCACACCAAGCTGTGCGCCCGCGTGTTCCAGCATCTGCTCGACGACGGCGTGCTGCCGGAGGAATGGGTCGCCGCACAAATCGCGGTGCTCGGCCGCACCGATGGCGATATCGACACACTGATGCAGCGCCTCGCGGACGTGCGCATCTGGGCCTATATCGCGGCAAGGGCGGACTGGGTGCGCAACGCCCTGGTCTGGCAGGGCCGCGCCCGCGAAGCGGAAGACCTCCTGTCGGATGCGCTGCATGAAAAACTGATGGCCCGCTTCGTCGATCGCCGCGCCGCCCGCATCACCCGCGGCCTCGATGCCGGCGAGCCCGCCGGCCTGATCTCGGCGGTCACCGGCGCGGGCGAGGTGGTGGTCGAAGGTCATCCGGTCGGCCGGGTCGATGGGTTCCGCTTCGAGCCGGATGCCACGATCGGCGGCGCCGACAAGCGCCTGGTCCTGCGCGCCGCCCGCCGCGCCCTAGGCGGCGAAATGCCGCGCCGGGTCGCCAAGGTCGAAGCCGCACCGGACGGTGCCTTCGCCCTGCAACCCGATGGCGTGATCGCCTGGCAGGGCGCCCCGATCGCACGGCTGCGCCAGGGCAGCGCCCTGCTCGCACCCGCCATCGAAATCATCGACAGCGAATTCCTCGATGGCGCCCAGCGCGAAACCCTGCGCGCCCGCCTCGCCCGCTATATCGATACAATCATCGCCCACGACCTGATGCCCCTGTTCGCCGCCGCCCGTGCCGCCGAGCAGAACCCGGCCTTGCGCGGCGTCGTCCACCGCCTCGCCGAACAGGCGGGCGTCCTGCCCGCCGCACCGATCGATGCGGCGCTGCGCCCTGAACTGCGCCGCATCGGCGTCCGCGCCGGCACCTTCGCGCTCTACCTGCCTGCCCTGCTCAAGCCCCGGCCGGCAACCCTGCGCGCCATTCTGTGGGCCGCGTGGCGCAAACGCTGGCTGCCGCCGCTGCCCGCCCCCGGCATGGTCTCGATTTCGACACCCGACTGGCCGGCCGGGCTCGCGAGCTTCATGGGCTGGCTCGATTGCGGCCCCCGCGCGGTCCGGCTCGACATCGCCGAACGGATCGCGGCCGATCTGCGCTACGCCGCCCGCCGCCGCCCCGCGCCGGTCCCGCCCGGGCTCGCTTCGCGCCTCGGCATCGGCCAGGATGATCTGGCACCGGTGCTGCGCGGCCTCGGCCTGCGGCTGATCGCCGCCGAGCTGCTCGACGATACCCAGTTCGGCCCGCCGCAACCGCCGCGCATCGCCATCGCCGCCCCGCGCAAGCCGGTGATCACCCCGCCCGCCGAACCCGCGCCGCCGCCGAACCCCGACCACCCTTTCGCGGTGCTCGCCGCCTATCGGCGTGAAGCCTCCTGATCCCCGCCAGGCGGCGCAGATCGAAGATGTCGGCTGGCAGCGGCTCGACAAATTCCTGTTCCATGCCCGCTTCGCCCGCACCCGCGCCATCGCCGCCACATTGATCGGCGCCGGCTGCGTACGGATCAACCGGCAGATGACCGAAAAACCCCACGCCAAACTCCGCCCGGGCGATGTGCTCACCCTGGCTTTGTCGCGCGATGTGCTGGTTGTGCGGGTCCGCAGCCTCGCCCATCGGCGCGGCCCGGCGGAGGAAGCACGGCTGCTGTACGACGAGGTCAAAGAAGCCGGTTCCGGCCAATCTTGCGCAAATGCCATGTAGGGGGCATATCGCGGTTAAGTTTTTTCATGTCTCAGGAGTGCCCGATGACCTATGTGGTCACCGAAAACTGCATCAAATGTAAGTTCATGGACTGCGTCGAAGTCTGTCCGGTCGATTGCTTCTATGTCGGCGAAAACATGCTCGTCATCCATCCCGACGAATGCATCGATTGCGGCGTCTGCGAGCCGGAGTGCCCGGCCGAAGCCATCGTGCCCGATTCCGACGACAAGGCGGCCGCCTGGCTCGAAAAAAACCGCGATTTTGCCCTCACCTGGCCGAACATCACCCGCAAGGGCACCCCGCCGGAGGATGCCGATGCCTGGAAAGACAAACCCGGCAAAGCCGAGCTGTTCTCCGCCGAACCGGGCGTCGCCTGACCGCCCGGCAGGGCAGCGTTCCCGACTCGACGTTTTTGTGATAGTATCATGACCCTCTGCGGCATTTTACGGCCGCATCCGTTCATCGACGAGGGTAATCATGACACAGGACCAGGCCGAGGCCGAAAAACCGGTGAAGCCCGCGCGCAAGGCAACCGCTAAAGCGCCGGCGGCGACTGAATCATCCGCCGCAAAATCGACGCAAACGATCGATAAGCCCTCGACAAATCCGAAGGTCGCGCCGGCGCGCGCCCGGCCCGCCAAATCTGCTGAACCCGCACCCGAACCAGCCGCGACAATGAGACCAGCCGCGGTGCGTTCGATTTCAAAAAAAGGCGCCCCACCCGATATGACTGCCACACCCCAAGCCGCCGCCAAAACCGCCGCCGAACCCGATGACGAGATCGCCGTCGAATCCCCTGCCCCCAAGGAAACCCCCGCCGCCGTCGAGCGCGATGCCATGCCGCCCCCCGGCCCGCGCCCAATGCTGCCGCAACGCGCGATCGCCAAAGCGGAAAACTTCAAGGCCGGCGATCACGTGGTCTACCCGACCCACGGCGTCGGTAAGGTCGAGCGCATCGCCGCCGAAGAAATCGCCGGCCAGAAACTCGAACTCATCCACATCACCTTCGATGAAAACCGCATGACCCTGCGCGTGCCGGTCAACAAAGCCCGCACCGCCGGGCTGCGCAAACTGTCCGGCCGCAAACAGTTCGACGAAGTCCTCGCCGCGCTTAAAGGCCGCGCCCGCATCAAACGCACCATGTGGTCGCGCCGGGCCCAGGAATACGAAGCCAAAATCAACTCAGGCGACCCAATGGCCATCGC
The DNA here is from genome assembly GCF_002282635.1 of Acidiphilium sp. 34-64-41. Taxonomy (NCBI): domain Bacteria; kingdom Pseudomonadati; phylum Pseudomonadota; class Alphaproteobacteria; order Acetobacterales; family Acidocellaceae; genus Acidiphilium; species Acidiphilium sp. 34-64-41. Next base: position 4,427 of record NZ_NCJX01000022.1, read on the forward strand.
CGAAGTCGTCCGCGACCTGCACCGCAACGCCGGCCAACCCGACCAGAGCTTCTCCGAACGCCAGATCTTCGAGGCCGCCCTGGAACGACTGGCCGCAGAATACGGCGCCCTCGAAGGACTCGGCAAACAGGAAGCCATCGATAAACTGCTGTTGTTTTTGAAGAGCGAGTAAGCAAGGCCAGGGGCTCTCCCTCCGCCTTGCTTACCAACACCTCATATCCCACCTCAGCCTATCAATGCCTCACTGCGAGCAAAGTGCGGGTTTTGGGGTGTGTGGGGGCGTTGAACAAGCGTTCGGGCGGGCCGTCTTCCACGATGCGACCCTGGTCCATCACGATGATGCGGTCGGCCACCTGGCGCGCGAAGCCCATTTCGTGGGTCACGATCATCATGGTCATGCCGTCCTGCGCGAGCCCACGCATCACGGCCAGCACTTCGCCGACCATTTCCGGGTCGAGTGCGCTGGTCGGTTCATCGAACAGCATCACGGCCGGCTCCATCGCGAGGGCGCGGGCGATTGCGACGCGTTGTTGCTGGCCGCCCGAGAGCGAGGCTGGAAAGCTGCGCGCTTTTTCCGCGAGGCCGACGCGCCCGAGCAGCCGCATTGCCCGTTCGGTCGCCACCGCCCGGTTTTCGCCGCGCACCCGCATCGGCGCCAGGATGATGTTGTCGAGCGCGCTCAGATTGGCGAACAGGTTGAACCGCTGAAACACCATGCCGACATCGCGGCGCTGGCGCGCGATATTGCGCTCCCGATCCTCGATCAGCACGCCGCGCCGGTCCCGATAGCCGATCAGAAAGCCGTTGACCGTGATACGTCCCGCCTCGATTTTTTCCAGATGATTGATACAGCGCAGCAACGTGGTCTTGCCCGACCCCGATGAGCCGATCAGCACCACGGTTTCGCCGCGCGTCACGGTGAAGCTGACGCCATCGAGGATCTTGTTCGGGCCGAAGAATTTCTCGACCCGCTCCGCCTGCACCAGCACGTCCGCCATCAGATGTGCTCGCCCTGCAGCGTGCCGATCACCGCCGTATCGCCGCGCGCGGCACCACGATCCATCCGCCACTCAACATAGCGCATCACCCCACCCCAGATCGATGTCAGAACCAGAAAATATAGCGCGAGCACCGAATAAAGCTCGAAGGTGCGAAACGTCGCGGAGTTGATCGTCTCGGTCACCAGCAGCATTTCGGAAACCCCGATGACGCTGACCAGCGTCGAGTTTTTCAGCATGATGTTGAACTGATTGCCGATCGGCAACAGAATGATCCGCAGCGCCTGCGGCAGCACGACGAAGCGCAGAATCTGCCCCGGCACCATGCCGAGCGATTTCGCTGCCTCGGTCTGGCCGCGATCCACCGCATCGATTCCGGCGCGGAAAATCTCGGCCATATAGGCGCCCTCGTTCAGCCCGAGCGCCAGAATCCCCGCCTGCACATTGCCCGAAATGGTGAACGGGCCGGCGTTGATATCATGAAACCGCAGAATGCCCGCCGCGGCCAAGCCGGTGTAGATGAACACGATCTGCACCAGCAGCGGCGTGCCGCGCATCAGAAAAATATAGAACCGCGCTGGCCACATCAGGAATACCGAAGCCGAACGCCGCGCGAGGGCCATTGGCAGGCCGATCACCAGACCGATGACCTGCCCGCCGACGCTGATCAAAATGGTCAGCCATAGCCCCTGCAGGAACGCGCCGTCGGGCTCCAGCAACTGATGCCAGAAATACGGCCAATCGAAATGCATCGGCGCTCAACCACCGGCCGGCTTGAGCATGTCGATTCCGAGATCCCATTTCTTGAAGATCGTCGCATAGGCACCGTTCTTCATCATTGTGGCGAGCGATGCCGATAGCGCTTGGTTGAGTGCGGTCTCGTTCTTGCGCAGGCCGATCCCGGTTGCGATCTTGAAATAGGGTGGCCCGCCCATGGCGAACTGGCCGGGTACCTTGTGCACGTAGTAGCGCGCCGTCTCGTAGGCCACGCCGTAAGCCGCGACCTGGCCGAACTGCAATTGCTGCAAGGCCTGGGTGTTTTCCGGAAACGCGACAATGTCGATCGGCGTCTTGCCAGCCGCTTTCAGAGCCACGTTTGCCTTGTCGAGCAGCACCGTCGCCGTGGTGCCGGTCACGGTTGCCACTTTCTTGCCCGACAATGCCTCGAGGTCGGGCACTTTCGGTGCGCCGGGTTTCAGCAGGACCGCCTCATGCGAGAGCATATAGGGGATTTCATCGATCACCTGCAGGCGCGATTTCTTGATGAACAGCTGCGAAATGATCGCGTCGCAATGATCGGCGAGCAATGCGGGGATCAACCCGGCAAACGGCATGTTGATATAGACCGCCTTCAGCCCGAGGCTCTTGGCCAGCGCATCGCCAAGGTCGATGTCGACACCTTCAGGTTTCGTCTGCGGACTCATGAACTCCATCGGCGGCAGGTTGATCGCGCTGCAGTAGCGGATGGTCTTCGACTTCATCATCGCTTCCGGTAGCGCGGCCTGTGCTGCCTGCAACCCGATCACCGCGAGCCCCAGCGCAACCGCCGCCGCCACGATGACCGATCGTCCTTTCGTCACGTCAAGCATTCATCACTCCTGATCTGATCCACACGATAATCACCAAACGGCATCGCAAGAAGCGTGCCGCAAACGAACGGGCCGGATGCTGCCATCCGGCCCGCGTTACTCAATCGAATTCGCCGATCACGTCACCGAAGCCGCACCGAAGGTGAGCGCCGGAGAGACATCCGGTTTCTTGCACATGTCACCGCAATCGCTGTCGAGCGAGCAGCAGAGCGAGCAGATGCTGCCAGCATGGAACGGGCAGGTCGTCATGTCCTGCTTTTCGTATTCATAGCCGCAGGACACGCAGTTGAGCGTGCTGTGATCGCTACCCGAAACATAGGGCGCCGTACGGGCGATGTAGTATTTGCCCTTGGTCGCGATCGCGATGATCGGCGATGCAACGAAGGCGACACCGAGTGCGATGAAGGACGAGAACGCCGCGCCATAGGCCCCGAACGCCCCGAAGAACGCCGCAACCGAGATGATCGAAGCGATCACCATGGCGCCGAAGCCGACCGGGTTGAAGTTATAGAGATGCGCGCGCTTGAACTCGATATAGGACGGGCTGAGCTTCAGCAGCGGCTTGTTGATCACGAGGTCGGCGACCACCGCACCGATCCAGGCGACCGCGACGTTCGAGTAGAATCCAAGGATCTTGCCCAGGAAGCTGAACATGTTGGCTTCCATCAAGGTCAGCGAAATGCCGATGTTGAGGAAGATGTAGACGATGCGCCCCGGATGCGCATGCAGCAGGCGCGAGAAGAAGTTCGACCACGACAGCGAACCTGAGTAGGCGTTGGTCACGTTGATCTTGATCTGCGAGAGGATGACGAAGAATGTCGCCACCGAAATCGCGACCATGCCCGCGCCGAACATGGCGGTGAAACCGGCATGATACATCTGGATCGGTTCATTGGCCTTGGCGAGCGGCGTACCGTGGTTGAACGCGACCGAGGCGAAGAACGAGCCCATCAACTGTTTGGCCGCCCCAAGGATAACCCAGCCCGGACCGGCGCCGAGCACGGCGAGCCACCAGCCGACCGAGTTTTTCGAGGTCTTGTCCGGCATGAAGCGGAGATAGTCCGCCTGTTCGCCGATCTGCGCGATCAGCGACAGCGCGATACCGGCGGCGGCACCGAACAGCAGCGGGTTGAACGCGGTGCCGGAGGGCGAGGAACCGGCAAAGCTGGTCCACTGGCTGATCGCGTGCGGATCGACCGCAAGCACCGCGATCGGCGGCGAGAACAGCAGGAACAGCCACAAAGGCTGGGTCCAGGTCTGGAGTTTCGACAGCAGCGTCATGCCGAAGGCGACCAGCGGGATGATCATCAGCGAGCCGATGGCATACCCGATCGGCAGCGGAATACCGAAATACAGGTTGAACGCCTGCGCCATGATCGAACCTTCAAGTGCGAAGAAAATGAAGGTGAAACTGGCATAGATGACCGACGTGATAGTCGAACCCAAATACCCGAACCCCGCACCGCGGGTCAGCAAATCGACGTCGACATTGTATTTCGCGCAGTAATACGCAATCGGGATGCCGGTGAGGAAAATCACCGTCGCGGCCGCGAGAATGCCGTAGAACGCGTTGGTGAAGCCGTACTGTACTGCCAGCGATCCGCCGATCGCCTGGTCCGCCAGATAGGCGATGCCGCCGAGGGCCGCCGAGAACACCGCATATTGCGACCAGGTGCGGAAACTCTTGGGCGCATAGCGTAGCGAATAGTCCTCGATAACCGGATTACTGACAAAGCGGTTGAATTTTCGTTTCGGCTTGGTGGCGCCGTCGGGCATGACGATCGACATGGTTGCACCTTTCGAGGGACAGAGATTACCAAATAGTAAAATCATCTGGCCATGTATGGCCCTCGCAAAGGAATGCGGCTTATCGCGCGCTACCCTACGTGAAGCTACGTAGACCCGAGCGCGCGCATCGCAATCGCCACCGCCGAGGCGCGGTTTTCAACCCCGAGTTTGACGTATATTTGTTCCAGATGCTTATCGACCGTGCGGGGGCTGACCGTCAAAATCGCCCCGATGTCGCGGTTGGACTTGCCGCGCGCCAGCCAGAACAGCACCTCCGCCTCGCGCGGCGTCAGCGCCGCATGGGTGCGCAACCGCGCCAGATCGGCCTCGACATCCTGCTGCGTGATCCGCAACAAAAACTCATCGGGGCCGATCTGGCCGAGCAGCGCGATCTCGACCACGCGATCCGCCAGATCGAGCATCTGCGTCTCGCTGGTAATCTCGCGCGCAATCCGTTCGGCGAGCCAGGACGCAATCGCCGCCGGCAAGGGCTCGCCGGTGCCAAGCCCCGCGAGTTTCGCCGCCTGGCGCGTGCTCCATAATATTTTGCCGCGCCGGTCGCACGCGAGCAGAAACCGCCCCGCCGCATCCATCGCCGCCTGTACGCTGCGGGTCAGCCCGGCATTGGCCAGATGCACTTTCAGCCGCGCCGCCACCTCGTCCGGTCGCACCGGTTTGGTCACGTAATCGACACCGCCGGCCTGCAAGCCATCGATCACGTGATTGGTCTCGGCCAGCCCGGTCATGAAAATCACCGGCACCAGCGCGCAGGCGGGGAGCTGTTTGATGCGGCGGCAGGTCTCGAACCCATCGATCCCCGGCAGCATCGCATCGAGCAGCACGGCATCGGGGGTGATGCGGCCGATGATGCTCAGCGCCATCTCGCCCTGCAACGCGACCAGCACGTTGTAGCCGGCCGCCTCCAGCGTTTCGGTCAACAGGCCGAGCATCGCCGGATCATCATCGACGACGAGAATGGTGGGGCGGAAATTCATGCGGCATCCCGATCGAGGTCGGCGAGTGCGGCGATCAACTCCGGCAGGCGGAACTCATCGAGCAGGCGGCGCAGTTCGCCTAACACCGGTGCTGCCCCGGGGTCGGTGGCGGTCAATTCATCGATCCGCTCGCGCAATGGCCGCACGAACCCGATTTCGGCGAGGCGGCGTAACTCACCGGCATATGGCACCAGACGCATCGAGGCTGGCGCAGCATCGGTTGCAACCATCGGCATCGTCATCCCGGTTTCCCAGTCGAGCCCGAGCAGCCTGCCGATATCCGCGACCAACTGCCGCAGATCGACCGGCTTGACTAACAACGCATCGAACGGCGAGTCCCCGCCGCGCAATCGCGCCACCTCACCCGCATCGGCCGAAACCAGGATCATCGGCGTCGATTGATGCCCGGCCGCGCGCAGCCGATGCGCCAGCGAAACGCCATCGCCATCCGGCATCGTCAGATCGAGAATGAACAGATCGGGCGACGTCGATTGCGCGAGATCGAGGCAGGAGCGGATATCCGGTGCGGAGAGCACCGTAAATCCCAGCGGCGTCAGCGCGTCCTCCAGCAAGGCGCGGTGGGTCGCGTTGTCATCGGTCACCAGCACGCGCTTGCGCGCACCGGCATAGCCCGTCACTGCCGGGCGCGGCGGCGCAATCGCCACCCCACGAGCCCGGTGCGACAGCATCAGCCGCACGGTAAAGATGCTGCCCCGGCCAAGTTCGGATGTCACGCTGATATCGCCGCCCAAAATCTGCGCGAGCAGCTTGGTTATGGTCAGCCCCAGCCCGATGCCGGGCGGCGCCGCGCCGGCCTTGGGCGCGATCCGTTCGAACGGCTCGAAAATCCGCGCCCGATGCTCCGGCGCGATGCCCGGCCCGGTATCGCTGATGGTGAACTCCGCCACCTGCCCCGGCACCCGCACGGCGAGCCGAACCTCGCCGGTGGTGGTGAATTTGATCGCGTTGGACAGCAGATTGATCAGAATCTGGCGCAACCGCGTCGGGTCGGTCGTCACGGTTTCAGGCAGGGTCTGCGGACAATCGAACACGAAGCCGATCCCGCGCGCCTCGGCCTGGTGGCGGAACATGTCGGCGATCTGGCTGAGGAAATCATGCAACCGGATGTCGCGCCGCTCGATCTCGATCCGCCCGGCCTCGATTTTCGCGATATCCATCAGCCCTTCGATCAGCCCGGACAGATGCTCGCCGGAGCGCCGGATCACCCGCAGCGCATGGCGCCGTTTTTCCGGAATCGTCGGGTCGACTTCGAGCAGTTGCGCATAGCCCAGAATCGCGTTGAGCGGCGAGCGCAATTCATGGCTGATGCCGACCACGAAACGACTTTTCGCCAGATTGGCCGATTCCGCCGCCTCGCGCGCGCGCGCCAACTGGGCATCGGTGCGCTTGTGCGCGGCAATCTCGGCGAGCAGCAGGCGGGTCTGCTGCGCAGTCTCGCCTTCCGCGGCACGGCGGGATTCCCGCGCCAGCACCCCGAGCCACGCCACCACGCCGGCCACGATCGCGAGCAGCAGAAACGCCCGCCACAGCGCCCGCGCGAGCAGCGCGGACGAGGCGGGATCGGCCGGACCCGCGATGCCGTACAGCGCCGCGAGCAGGCCGCCGAGCAGCAGCACCGCGACCGCGAACACGAAGGCAAACCGCAGCGTCGCCGGCGACAGGCGGCGATAGATCGAGCCCGGCAGTGCGGCTTTGAAAACGGCGGATAGCTGCATCCCATACCGCCCCTGCGGCTTGCACGCATCATGGCAGCGCGCCTCGAGCGTGCAGCACAGCGAGCAGATGGGGGCTGCATAGACCGGGCAATGCGCCATGTCCGCGCCCTCGAACGCATTGGCGCAGACCACGCACACGCGTGATGCCGTGCCCTGCCATGATTTGCGCGGCTTACGCGCGAGGTAGAACCGCCCACGGGTCAATGCCGCGATCGCCGGCGCCGCGCCGATTGCGATCACCAGCGCCACGATCGGGGCAAACGCGCGCGCCATCGGCCCGAGCAGCCCGCCCATCGCCGCGCTGCCGAGCAGCACGGCCAGCCCCATCGCGCCCAGCCCGACCGGATTGATGTCGAACAGATGCGCCCGCTTGAACTCGATGCGCGCAGGCGCCAGCCCGAGCGGCTTGGCGATCGCCAGATCACCGAAAATCGCGCCGACCCAGGCGCAGGCGAGCACCGCATAGAACGCCAGAATATGCTCGATCGCCCGATAAATCCCCAACTCCATCAACATCAGGGCGATCGCCACGTTGAAGAACACCCACACGATCCGCCCGGGATGCCGATGGGTCAGGCGCGAGAAGAAATTCGACCACGCGATCGACCCGGCGTAGGCGTTGGTCACGTTGATTTTCAACTGCGCGACCAGCACGAGCGCCACGGTCAGCGGAATCGCCAGGAACGCCAATCCGTGCGGTAGAATGATCGCCCAGGCGGTCCGGTACATCATCACCGGCTGCCCCGCTTCGCTGATCGCCGCCCCCGCGCGCACCGCCAGCACCGCCAGCAGCGATCCCGCCGCGAGCTTCACGATGCCCGGCACCACCCAACCCGGCCCGGCGATGATCACCGCGCGCCACCACGCTGCCCGCTCGCCCGGCCCCGGCGGCGGCAGGAACCGCAGGTAATCGACCTGCTCGCCGATCTGCACGATCAGCGACACGATCACCGACAGCGCCGCCCCGAAATCGAGCCAGCGGAACCCCGCACCGAACTGCACCCACGGCCCGAGATCGACCCGCCCCCGGGCCGCGAGCAGCATGATGGCGATCAGCGGCGCAAAATTCAGCACCAGCCAAAGACCGCGCGTGCGCCACTGGAACCGGCTGATGAAGGTGATGCCGAACGCGACCATCGGCAGCACCATGCCGGCTGAAATGATATAGCCGAGCCATTCCGGAATCCCGAGGCAATAGGCCAGCATTCCCGACAGGATCGATGCTTCGATCGCGAAAAAAATGAAGGTGAACGAGGCATAGATCAACGAGGTGACGGTCGAGCCCAGATAGCCGAACCCGGCGCCGCGCGTCAGCAGATCGATATCGACGCCGGCACGCGCCGCGACCAGCGCAATCGGCCCGGCGGTCAGCGCGATGATCAGCCCGGCAATCAGGATCGCCGGCATCGCATTGGCGAAGCCGTAGCGCAGCGTGATCGCGCCGCCGATCGCCTCGAGTGCCAGAAACGCCGTGGCGCCGAACGCGGTATCCGCCACGCGCCCGGCCGAGAATCGCCGCGCACTCAGCGCGGTGAAGCGCAGCGCGTAATCCTCCATCGTTTCGTTCGCAACCCATTGATTATACGAACGACGCGGCGCGGTAATACGTTGGCGCAATGCCAAACGAGTGTCCCTTTCCATAACGCGACGTCTCTTTCCCTGAGGCCGACCGGGTCTTCGCCCGCGATGTTGCGCATGCCTATACGCCGAACCCCGTATTCAGCCCGACCCGATAAAGCCGGACCCTGCACTTATTAATGACCGGTTTTTAAGGAGAATGCCATGACGGAAACGTTGATCAAGGTCGATCTCAGCCAATCCCCCTACGAAAACGACATGATCCACAACCGCTGGCACCCGGATGTGCCGATGGTGGCGACCGTGAAACCCGGCGATGATTTCATCCTGCAAACCTACGACTGGACCGGCGGCTTCATCAAAAACGACGAATCGGCCGCCGATGTCCGCGATATCGACCTCACCACCGTCCATTTCCTGTCCGGCCCGATCGCGGTGGAAGGGGCCGAACCCGGCGACCTTCTGGTGGTCGATATTCTCGACATCGGCACCCTGCCCGGCAATGAATGGGGCTTCAACGGGTTTTTCTCGAAAAACAACGGCGGCGGGTTTCTGACCGACTACTTCCCCCAGGCGCAGAAATCGATCTGGGACATCAAGGGTATGTTCACCTCCTCGCGCCACATCCCCGGCGTGCGGTTCGCCGGCCTGGTCCACCCCGGCCTGATCGGCTGCCTGCCCGACCCCTCCCTGCTCGCGACCTGGAACAAGCGCGAGGTCGATTTCATTGCCACCAACCCCACCCGCATCCCGCCGCTGGCCAACGCGCCTTTCGCCGGCACCGCCCATATGGGCCGCCTGAAGGGCGAAGCGCGCGACGCCGCCGCGGCAACCGGTGCCCGCACGGTGCCGCCGCGCGAACACGGCGGCAATTGCGACATCAAGGACCTCTCGCGCGGCGCGCGGGTGTATTTCCCGGTCTATGTCAAAGGCGCCGGCCTGTCTGTCGGTGATCTGCATTTCAGCCAGGGCGATGGTGAAATCACCTTCTGTGGTGCCATCGAAATGCCTGGCTGGATCCACCTTGGCATCCACTCGCTGATCAAGGGCGGCGTTGCCAAATACGGCATCAAGAACCCGATCTTCAAACCGAGCCCGATCAAACCCGACTACAACGACTTCCTGATCTTCGAAGGCATCTCGGTCGATGACCAAGGCGGGCAGCATTATCTCGACGTGTTCGTGGCCTACCAGCAGGCCTGCCTGAACGCGATCAACTACCTGAAAAAATTCGGCTACTCCGGCGCCCAGGCCTACGCCATCCTCGGCACCGCACCCGTGCACGGCCATATCTCCGGTGTGGTCGATATTCCGAACGCCTGCGCGACACTCTATCTGCCCACCGAGATTTTCGATTTCGATATCAATCCGAGCGCGGATGGACCGGTGCCGCGGGATATGGCAGGCTCGGATGTGCTGCTTGCGCCTGATCTCTGACGTTTAGGTAAGGCGAGGACAGCACTTCTTTTTTTGAAAAAAAAGAAACAAAAAAACTTCTATTTGTTTGGGCCCATGCCTTTGAAAACGCCCATGCCCCAGATTAAAAAAAGTTTTTTGCTTCTTTTTTACAAAAAAGAAGTGCTTGCTTATCGTCCCTTTCCCTAGCCCACGGAGCCGAAATGCCGGTCTACGAATACGAATGCCCCACCTGCGGCGGTTTCGAAACCATCGCCCCGATCGCGCAATTCGATCAGCCGCAGCCCTGCCCCGATTGCGGCGATGCCGCGCCGCGCGCCCTGCTCTCGGTGCCTATGCTCGCGATCATGGGCTCGGCCCAGCGCCGCGCCTTCGCCACCAACGAGCGCAGCGCCAACGCACCGGAAACCTCGCGCCGCACCGGCAAGCACCCGGCCAGTTGCGGCTGCTGCAAGCCGGTCGTGCCCAACGCCAATGTGAAGAAATCCTTCCCCGGCAAGCGCCCCTGGATGATCGGCCACTGAGCGCCTCGGCACGCGGCATCGCGCCGCCGCAGCGCTCGTCCGGCCGGATCGATCTCGCGGTCAAACCCCGCAACGGCGTCACCGTGCTCGACCGGCTGCATCAATCCGGCCCACTGCGGCTGCGGCTGATCAGTGCGGAGCTCGACACCGCAACCACCGCCATCCTGCTCAACACCGGCGGCGGCATCGCGGGCGGCGATGTCAACCAGATCGATATCACCGCCGCCCCGGGCACCGCGCTCACGCTGAGCAGCCAGGGTGCCGAGCGCATCTACCGTGCCGGCATCGGCGACCTGCCATCGCGCATCACCACGCGGATCGCCATAGGTGCTGCCGCAACTCTCGAATATCTGCCGCAGGAAACCATCCTGTTCGATAACGCCGCCCTCAACCGAAGCCTGCGGATCGATCTGGCCGGCTCGGCGCGCTACCTCGGCATCGAATCCCTGATTTTCGGCCGCGCCGCGATGGGCGAAGCCGTCGCGGCGCTCGACCTGACCGACACGGTGGAACTCCACCGCGACGACGAACTGGTATTCCGCGATTCACTAAAACCACCGCGCGATTTCGCCGCGGCGCAGACGCATCGCGCGATGTTCGGCGGCGCGAGCGCCATCGCCACCATCCTGCTCGCGGCGCCCGATGCTGCCGCCCATCTCGATGCGGTGCGCGAAGCGCTGGGCGTCAATGATGTTGCCATCACAGCCGGCGCCAGCGCCTGGAACGGCTTGCTTCTGGTGCGGCTTCTGGCACACAATGGCGCGGCGCTGCGGGTAGCCTCGCTGCGCGTCTTGTCGGTCCTGCGTCAGGACCGGCCGATGCCACGGGTATGGGGATGTTGATGGATCTGAATGCACCGCCACCCGCAGGCGCGTTCCGCGCGGTCACGCTCACCGGCGAGCACGTCCGGCTGGAACCGCTGAGCATCGCCCATACCGAGGGGCTGATCGCAGCAGTGCAGGACGGCAGCCTGTGGCGCCTGTGGTACACCGCAATCCCGGCACCCGATTCCATGGCAACCGAAATCCACCGCCGCCTCGCCTTGCAGGATTCCGGCTCGATGCTGCCTTTCGCGGTGTTCGACGCATCGGGCAAAATCGTCGGCATGACCACCTATATGAACATCGATGCGGTGCACCGGCGGGTCGAGATCGGCTCGACCTGGTATGCCAGACGCGTGCAGAAAACCCCGCTGAACACCGAAGCCAAACGCCTCCTGCTCGGCCACGCGTTCGAGACGCTGCACTGCATCGCGGTCGAGTTCCGCACCCATTTCTTCAACCACCAGAGCCGCCGCGCGATCGAACGGCTGGGTGCCAAGCTCGATGGCGTCCTGCGCCATCATCAGCGCGACAAGGACGGCAATCTGCGCGATACGTGTGTGTACAGCATCACCGCGCCGGAATGGCCGACCGTACGCACCCATCTGCTGTTCCAACTTGCACGCCATGAGCCGGCATCATGAATCTCTCCCCTCGCGAAAAAGACAAACTCCTCATCGCCATGGCTGCCATCGTCGCGCGCCGCCGCCTCGAACGCGGCGTCAAGCTCAACTACCCCGAAGCCATCGCCCTGATCACCGATTTCGTGGTCGAAGGCGCACGCGATGGAATGAGCGTCGCCGCCCTGATGGAACAGGGTGCCCATGTCCTCACCCGCGAACAGGTGATGGAGGGCATCGCCGAGATGATACCGGATGTTCAGGTCGAAGCGACGTTTCCGGACGGCACCAAGCTGGTCACCGTGCACGATCCGATCCGATGAAGGGAACAGTGCGATGATTCCGGGTGAAATCATGTGTGCCGAGGGCGATATCGAGCTGAACGCCGGCCTCGAAACCCTCACATTGACCATCGCCAACACCGGCGACCGGCCGATCCAGGTCGGCAGCCACTACCATTTCGCCGAAACCAACGCCGCCCTGCGGTTCGCTCGCACCAAAGCGCACGGCCATCGGCTCGATATCCCGGCCGGCACCGCCATCCGCTTCGAACCCGGCCAGACGCGCGATGTCATCCTCGTGCCGCTGCGCGGCGATCGCATCGTCTACGGGTTGCGCGGCCTGACCATGGGGGCGCTGTAATGGCCCGGCTTTCCCGCACCGCCTATGCCGACATGTTCGGCCCGACCACCGGCGACCGCATCCGCCTCGCCGATACCGAACTCTTCGCCGAGGTGGAACGCGATTTCACCATCTACGGCGAAGAGGTGAAATTCGGCGGCGGCAAGGTGATCCGCGACGGCATGGGCCAGTCCCAGCGCAGCCAGGCCGAGGGTGCGGCGGATACCGTGATCACCAATGCGCTGATCATCGATCATTGGGGCATCGTGAAGGCCGATATCGGCATCACCCAGGGCCGGATCAGCGGCATCGGCAAGGCCGGCAATCCGGACATCCAACCCGGTGTGACCATCATCATCGGCCCCGGCACTGAAATCATCGCCGGCGAAGGGAAAATCATCACCGCCGGCGGCATCGATGCGCATATCCATTTCATCTGCCCCCAGCAGGTCCACCATGCTCGGCGGCGGCACCGGACCCGCCACCGGCACCGCCGCCACCACCTGCACACCGGGCCCGTTTCATCTGGCGCGGATGCTGGAAGCCGCCGAGGGTCTGCCGGTCAATCTCGGATTCGCCGGCAAGGGCAACGCTTCGCGCCCGGCGGCGTTGGAGGAAATGATCCGCGCCGGCGCCTGTGCACTGAAACTGCACGAAGACTGGGGCACCACCCCCGCCGCGATCGACACCTGCCTTTCGGTGGCCGATGCGTTCGACGTGCAGGTGATGATCCATTCCGACACGCTGAACGAAAGCGGCTTCGTCGAGGATACCATCGCCGCGTTCAAGGGCCGCACCATCCACGCCTTCCATACCGAGGGTGCGGGCGGCGGCCACGCGCCGGACATCATCAAGGTCGCCGGCCTGCCCAACGTGCTGCCGAGTTCGACCAACCCGACCCGCCCCTACACGATCAACACGATCGACGAGCATCTGGACATGTTGATGGTCTGCCATCACCTCGATCCCTCGATCCCCGAAGATCTCGCCTTCGCCGAAAGCCGCATCCGCAAGGAGACCATCGCCGCCGAGGATATTCTGCACGATCTCGGCGCGCTTTCGATGATGTCGTCGGACAGTCAGGCGATGGGCAGGATCGGCGAGGTGATCACCCGCACCTGGCAGACCGCGCATAAAATGAAACTCCAACGCGGCGCCTTGCTGGGCGATGGCGCGGCGGATAACGCGCGGATCAAGCGCTACGTCGCGAAATACACCATCAACCCCGCGATCGCGCACGGGCTCTCGCGGGAGATCGGCTCGGTCGAAGTCGGCAAACTCGCCGATCTGGTCGTCTGGACCCCGGCGTTTTTCGGGGTGAAACCCGATCTGATCGTCAAGGGCGGCACCATCGCCTTCGCCATGATGGGCGACCCCAATGCCTCGATCCCGACGCCGCAGCCGATCCACGCCCGCCCGATGTTTGGCGCGTTCGGCCGCGCGATCGGTGCGACCTGCATCACCTTCGTCTCACAGGCCGCGATCGACGATGGCATCGCCCAGCGCCTGAACCTAGCGCGCATGATCCGCCCGGTCACCAACACCCGCGGCGGCATCGGCAAGCGCGACATGATCCACAACGATGCCACCCCGCATATCGAGGTCGATCCCGAAACCTACGAAGTCCGCGCCGATGGTGAAATCCTGACCTGCGAACCGGCGGCAACCCTGCCGATGACGCAGCGCTACTTCCTGTTCTGATGCGCGCCACCGCGGTTCGACCCCACGGTGATTGGCAGGCTGCCGACACCATCACGCTCGACTATCACCACCGCCACCGCCGGCGCATCCGCCTGCGCACCGATGCCGGGGCCGATCTCCTGCTCGATCTGGCCGAAACCACCCATCTCCGCGACGGCGACGGGCTCGATTGCGGCGGCGACGGCATCGTCCGCGTCATCGCCGCGACCGAACCGCTCGCCGAAATCACCGGCGATCCTGACCTCCTGATCCGCCTCGCCTGGCATCTCGGCAACCGCCATCTCGATGTCGCGTTCCGCGGCACCGCGCTGCTGATCCGGTCCGATCACGTGATCGAAGCCATGGTCACCGGCCTCGGCGGCACAATCACCCGCAGCGAGGCCGCGTTCGACCCGGAATCCGGCGCCTACGCGCACGACCATGGCTGAGGATCTGCTGCACCTGCTCACCTGGCTCTCGCCCGCCTTCCCGACCGGCGGCTTCGCCTATTCGCACGGGCTGGAATACGCGGTCGAAGCCGGCGACGTCACCAATGGTGCGATGCTGCACGACTGGATCGGCGCTCTGCTGCGGATCGGTACCGGCCGCACCGATGCCATCCTGCTCCGCCACGCCTATCACGCCAATGATCTGCCGCGCATCGCCGCCTTCGCCGCCGCCTGCGCGCCCACCCGCGAACTCGCCGCCGAAACGCTCAACCAGGGCACCGCCTTCGTCGCCGCCGCGAAACCCTGGCTGCCGCCCGACCTCGCCGCAACCTTGGCCGCGATCGGCCCGATCGCCTACCCCGTCGCGGTCGGCGCCCTCGCCGGTGCCACCGGCACCGATCAAGAGGCCACCACCATCGCCTATCTGCACGCCTGGTGCGCCACCCTGGTCTCCGCCGGCGTGCGGCTGATCCCGCTCGGCCAAAGCGCCGGCCTTGCCGTGCAGGCCGCCCTCGAACCGATCATCCGCGCCATCGCCGACCAAACCCGCGATGCCGCATTGGACGACATCGCCGCCTGCTGCATCGCCGCCGACATCGCCTCGATGCGCCATGAAACCCAGTACACAAGGTTATTCCGCTCATGAGTGAAACCGCCCTGCACCACAAAACCAAGACCGCGCTGCGGGTGGGCGTCGGCGGCCCGGTCGGCTCCGGCAAGACCGCGCTGATGGACGCGCTGTGCCGCACCTTCCGCGACCGGTTCGACATCGCGGCGATCACCAACGACATCTACACCAAGGAAGACGCCGAATTCCTCACCCGCGCCGGCTCGCTGGTCCCCGAGCGCATCCTCGGCATCGAAACCGGCGGCTGCCCGCACACCGCCATCCGCGAGGATGCCAGCGCCAACCTCGCCGGCGTGGCCGATCTGCAGCACCGTTTCCCCGGCCTCGACCTCATCCTGATCGAATCCGGCGGCGACAACCTCGCCGCCACCTTCAGCCCCGAGCTTGCGGATATCACGCTCTATGTCATCGATGTTTCGGCCGGCGACAAAATCCCCCGCAAGGGCGGCCCGGGCATCACCCGCAGCGATCTGCTGGTGATCAACAAGATCGACCTCGCCCCCATGGTTGGCGCCGATCTCGGCGTGATGGACCGCGACGCCAAACGCATGCGCGGCGAGCGCCCCTTCGTGTTCGCCAATATCCGCGCCGGCCAGGGCGTCGCCGAGATCGCCGATTTCATCGTCCGCACCGGCGGCCTCGGCTGAGGCCGGACTGCAATTCCAACATTTATCGTGGTCGGCCAAGGCATAAATTGCATCCAACCCGGCCATCCACATCGAGGCCGTACCCTGCTTCGCCCGGCTGCTCCTGATGCTCGCGCTGGTCCGCATTCGCCGCAGGTGCACACCGATGAGGCCTTTCGCCAACCGACGCGTGACGAATATCGCGGCGACACATGGGACCATAACCATTCTGGGCGTAAACGTAATTCCGATAGGGCAGACTGCGGAAAATCCCGTCCACCTACCGGCTGGATAGTCCTTATTCGTGGGTTTTTGTGATTGTTCGACGAATCCCGGATCTATATTTTTCGAAAGTGAAATATCCAATGTCAAGCAAAGACGTTCTATAAAATTTCTGATTCACGAATAGAACATTACCCAGGTTCATTGAAAAATCAAATGAGGTAAAACCGGCAGACTCGATGGTCTTGATGCAGTCTATGGCAGAAGACTTCTTACTTTTATCCAGAAACGCATGAAATTCGACGGCAATCTGGGGAATTCGCGAAAAAAACTCACGCGAAGCCGTTTCGATGACGTCGATTTCCGCGCCTTCGATGTCGAGTTTCAACAAATCGATATTGGTGACATTAACTAATGGCACAATCGTCTCGATTGTCGACCCTTGAACCTCCACAATATCCGGTCCCACAGCCGCGCCGTCGACAATACGACTATTCATCGAATGAGCATGGTCGACCTGGAACTTCACCACCCCTTCACATCCGCAGACCGCAAAATTGTGACAATCTAGGCCACGATCTGTTCGGTTTTGCTCTGCAAGGCCTGGATTCGCCTCAATGCCAATCACCCGGCAGCCATATTTGCCCATAACCCGGCGCGCAAAAACACCTTCATTCATGCCACAATCAACAATAACAGACTGGGGTGTAATCCAGTTACCGATGAATGTGTGCCCTTCCATCCGATCCAGCTTTGGACTTGGTCTCACCCACAACTCCTATAATAAACATTCTTGACGTCCGCGCGCGTCGCAGGTCATCAAACTTAACATCTTTTTCATTACATCGCGAGGGCCGCAACCCCCGGCAGCGCCTTGCCTTCCATCCACTCCAGAAACGCCCCGCCAGCGCTCGACACATAGGTCATCCGCTCGATGATCCCGGCCTGTTTCAGCGCGGCCACGGTATCGCCGCCGCCGCCCACCGAGATCATGCCGGAATCGGTCGCTTCGGCCACCGCGGCCGCGAGGCGCATGGTCGCGGTATCGAACGGCGGCGTCTCGAACGCGCCCAGCGGACCGTTCCAGATCAGCGTTTTCAATCCCTTGATCGCTTCGATGATCGCATCGGTTGTCGCCGGGCCGACATCGAGCGCCATGGCGTTCGCCGGCACCGCCTGCGCCGAGACCACCTGGGTCGGCGGATTGGCCGCGAATGTTTCGCTCACCACGAAATCGACCGGCAGCAGGATTTGGCAGTGGTTCGCCGCCGCCGCCGCCATGATGTCCCGCGCCGTCTGGTGCAGCGCGGTCTCCTGCAACGATTTGCCCAGCTCCGCCCCTTGTGCCGCAAGAAACGTATTGGCCATCGCCCCGCCGATCACCAGCAGATCGACCTTGGTGATCAGATTGGTCAGCAGATCGAGCTTGGTCGACACTTTCGACCCGCCGACGATCGCCCCCACCGGCCGCGCCGGCGTGCCCAATGCCGCGTTCAGCGCATCGAGTTCCGCCTGCATCAACCGCCCGGCATAGGAGGGCAGCAGCCGCGCGATCCCCTCGGTCGTCGCATGGGCGCGGTGTGCGGCGGAAAACGCGTCATTGACGAACATCTCGCCATGCGTCGCGATCAGCGTGGCGAGCGCGACATCATTGGCCTCCTCGCCGGCGTAGAAACGGGTGTTTTCCAGCACCAGCACATCGCCGTTCCGCATCGCGGCCACCGCCTCGCTCACCCGATCGCCGACGCAATCATCGACGAACCCGATCGTCCGGCCGAGCACCACGCCGAGTGCCGCGGCAACCGGGCGGAGCGACATACTCTCCACCCGCTTGCCCTGCGGCCGATCGAAATGCGACAGCATGATCACCTTGGCGCCCTTGGCGGACAGCTCGACGATGGTGGGGGACAGGCGTTCCAACCGTGTCAGGTCGGTGATTTTGCCATCGCGCAGCGGCACGTTCAAATCCGCGCGCAGCAGCACGCGCTTGCCCGCAACCGCCACCCCATCGAGCGTCCGGTACGCCATTACAGCGACCCGAACAGCGCCGCGGTATCGCTCATCCGGTTCGAGAACCCCCATTCATTGTCGTACCAGCCCATCACGCGCGCCAGCGCATGATCGACCACGGCGGTCTGCGGCGCATCGAAGCTGCACGAGAACGCGACGTGGTTGAAATCCGAACTCACCAGCGCTTCGGTCGAATAATCCAGAATACCCTTGAGCTTGCCCTCGCTCGCCGCCTTCATCGCCGCGTTGATCTCGTCCTTGCTCGCGTGTTTCTTCAAATTCACATCGAGCGAGACCAGCGACACGTTCGGCGTCGGCACGCGGATCGCGGTGCCGTCCAGTCTGCCCGCCAGCTCCGGCAGCACCAGCCCGACCGCCTTGGCGGCACCGGTCGAGGTCGGGATCATCGACAGCGCGGCCGCCCGCGCCCGGTGGCGGTCCTTGTGCAGCGTATCCACCGTCTTCTGATCGCCGGTATAGGAGTGGATGGTCACCATATAACCGCGCTCGATGCCGAACGCCTCGTGCAGCACCATCGCCATCGGTGCGAGGCAGTTGGTGGTGCAGGACGCGTTGGAAATGATCGTCATGTCCTTGGTCAGTGTCTGGTGATTGACGCCGTAGACGATCGTCGCATCCACCCCATCCGCCGGTGCGGAGACCAACACCTTGCGCGCCCCCGCCTCGATCAGCTTGGCCGCCGCATCGCGCTTGGTGAACAGCCCGGTGCACTCCATCGCCACATCGACGCCCTGCAACGGCACCTTCGCCGGATCGCGCTCGGCCGAAACCCTGATCGGCGCATAAATCCGCCCGGCGTGGGAAATCACCAGGCTGTCGCCCTTGACCTCGACATGACCGGGAAACCGCCCATGCACCGAATCATAGCGCAACAGATGCGCATTATCCTCGACGCTGCCCAGATCGTTGATCAGCACGCATTCGATATCGGTCCGCCCGCTTTCGATCATCGCGCGCAGCAGCAACCGACCGATGCGACCAAAACCATTGATCGCGACTTTGACAGCCATTCGTTAAGCCTCCGTTAAAAACCCAAAATCCCGTTACAGTTTCGCCTTGACGGCGGCAACCGCCGCCTCCGGCGTGATGCCGAAATGCTTGTACAAATCCGCCTCCGGCGCGCTCGCGCCAAACCCGTGCATACCGATGAACGTGCCGTTATCGCCCAGCAGCCGCTCCCAGCCGAAGCCGCTCGCCGCCTCGATGCCGATGCGCGGTGCCTCGCCCAGCACTTCCATCCGGTAGCCATGATCCTGGCGCGCCAGCAATTCGAAACTCGGCACCGAGGCAACCGCCACCCCGATCCCCTCGGCCGCCAGCATCGCCTGCGCCTTGATCGCGATCGACACTTCCGATCCGGTGGCGATCAGCGTCGCGCGCCGCGCCCCGGTCGCACCCTTCACAATATAGCCACCCCGCGCCGACAGATTCTCCGCGCCATGGTCGCGCGGCAGCGCCGGCATCGCCTGGCGGCTCAACACCAGCAGCACCGGCCCGTCCTTGTGGTGCATCGCGATGTCCCAGCACTCGGCGGTCTCCATCGCATCACCCGGGCGCAGCACCAGCACGTTCGGCATCGCGCGGAACGACGCCAGATGCTCGATCGGCTGATGCGTCGGCCCATCGGCGCCAAGGCCGATACTGTCGTGCGTCAGCACGGCAGTAATCGCTGAACACGAAAAACGTGCCGCCGTAGGGAATAATACCGCCATGCAGCGCCAAGCCGTTCAGCGTCGTCGCCATGCCATGCTCGCGCACGCCGTAATGGACATAGCGCCCGGCATAATCGCCCGGCACGCAGGTTCCCATCGATTTGACGAACGTGTTGTTCGACGGCGTCAGATCGGCCGAACCGCCGACCATTTCGGGCACCACCGGCACGATCGCCTCGAGCGCCATCTGGCTCGCCTGGCGTGTCGCGATATTCGGCTTGGTCTCCGCGATCTTGGCGCGCAGCCCATCCATCGCGTCCGCATAGGCCGCCGGCAATTCGCTCGCCATCGCGGCATCGAACTCGGCGCGCCGGTTGCTGCTCGCCATCCGCTTCAGCCATGCGCGCCGCGGCGCCGCACCCTTGGCGCCCGCCGCGCGCCACGGCGTCAGAATATCCTCAGGCACGGTAAACGGCGGCGCGGTCCAGCCCAGCAGCGCCTTCGCCCCGGCCGCCTCGTCGGTGCCGAGCGGCGAGCCATGCGTCCCCGACGTTCCCGCCTTATGCGGCGCGCCGAACCCGATGATGGTCTTGCACGCAATCAGCGTCGGCTTGCGGCTGCGCATCGCCCATTTGATCGCATCCTCGATCGCGGCCGGGTCATGCCCGTCGATCCGCCGCGCCGCCCAACCGTACCCGATGAAGCGCTTGACCACATCATCGGTCATCGCAATCTCGGTGCCGCCGTCGATCGAGATCGAATTATCGTCATACAGCACGGTCAGCTTGTTGAGCGCCAGATGCCCCGCGATCGCGCAGGCCTCGTGCGAAACACCCTCCATCATGTCGCCGTCCGAGGCGATCACCCAGGTCCGGTGATCCACCAGCGATTTGCCGAACCGCGCCGCCAGCATCTTCTCCGCCAGCGCAAAACCCGTCGCGGTCGAAATCCCCTGCCCGAGCGGCCCGGTCGTCATCTCGATCGCCGGATGCTCATGGCGCTCCGGATGCCCCGCGGTGGTCGACCCCAGCGTGCGGAACGCCTTCAGATCGTTGATCGACATGTTTTCATAGCCGGTCAGATGCAGCAGGCTGTACAGCAGCATCGAGCCATGGCCCGCCGAGAGAATGAACCGGTCGCGATCCGCCCAATGCGGGTCGGCCGCGTCGTATTTCATGAATTTGGTCCACAGCACCGTCGCCACGTCGGCCATGCCGAGCGGCATGCCGGGATGGCCGTTCTTGGCAGCCTCCACCCCATCGATCGACAGGGCGCGAACGGCATTGGCCAACATCCGCGTCTCGGTCATCGGGCGCGCGAGCACCTCTTTCTGACGGGCGAGCGCAAGCTCGTTGCTGGCGTGGTCGCTGCTGCTGGCCATGTTGATCCTCCTGTTGGGAAATCTCTTACGGTGCGCCGGAGACCTCGGCAAGATATGATTTACATACATTCAATATGAATGAATGTGACGAAAACCGGCCGCCGCCGACCCTGCTTAGCGTTGGCATCCGCCCCCACCAGTTCAAGCCAAACTCCCGTGACCCGATCACGAAATTGCGACAGCGCCTCCCACGACAGTATTTTATGACCGTTCTAAAGCCCAAAACCATCCAAACGACCATCCGCAAGCCGCTGAAAGACAGAAAATAATTGCCGCTCCCACCGCCATTTTTTGCTTGACGCTACCCGGCCGCGGCGGCGATCAACCCCGATGTTTTCATTTTTCGAACACCTGCTCAACCCGACCGCGCGCCCACCCCACCGCCCCTTGCCGGTCCAGGGCGAACCCCGCGCGCTCGGCCGGTTCTATGTCCATTTTCTCCGCCAGGCACCCTGGCTGATCGCCGGGCTGTTCGTCTCGGGCATCATGGTCGCCGGGCTCGACCTCACCCTGCCGCTGTTCATCGGCCAGATCACCAGCATGCTGTCCCACACGGCGCCGCAGAACCTGCTCGCGCTCCACTGGCGCATCCTCGCGCTGATGGGCTTCGTCGTGCTGATCCTCCGCCCGACCGCGCGGCTGATGCAGGATCTGTTCACCAACCAGGCGATCAACCCCGGCCTGACCAACCTGATCCGCTGGCAGAACCACTTCCATCTGGTGCGCCAAAGCTGGAGTTTCTTTCAGAACGATTTCGCCGGCCGCATCGCCAACCGCGTCATGCAGACCGGCCCGGCCCTGCGCGAATCGATGGTGATGACCACGAACGCCGTCTGGTACTTCATCGTCTACGGCACCGCCGCCATCCTGCTGCTCAGCCACGCCGATTGGCGGCTTGGCCTGCCCATCCTGACCTGGCTGATCGCCTATGCCGGCCTGATGGTCTTCACCGTGCCGCGTCTGCGCGAACGCTCGCGCGGCGTGTCCGAGGCACGCTCGGCCCTGACCGGGCGCATCGTCGACAGCTACACCAACATCCTGACCGTCAAACTCTTCGCCCGCTCGTCGGATGAAGATTCCTTCGTGCAGGAAACCGTCGATAACCATACCCGGATCTTCCGCCGCCAGACCCGCATGGTCACCGGCTGGATCTTCTCGCTCACCGTGCTGAACGCGCTGATGGTCGCCGGCACCGGCACCGTCGCCATCGCGCTCTGGGTCCACGGCAAAATCGGCCTCGCCGCCGTCGCCACCGCCCTGCCGATGGCCTGGAACATGGCGAATTTCTCGGGCTGGATTTCAATGAGCATCTCGGCCATCTTCGAAAATCTCGGCGTCGTGCAGGACGGCATGCGCTCGATCGCCCAACCCCGCCAGATGGGCGACGCACCCGATGCCATCCCCTTCAAATTCCACCGGGGCCTGATCAAATTCGAGCACGTCACCTTCGACTACGGCCGCATCCGTGAAAAAGGCGCGCGCGGCGGCGTGCTGCACGATCTCTCGCTCGATATCCAGCCCGGCGAACGCGTCGGCCTGATCGGCCGCTCCGGCGCCGGCAAATCCACCCTGGTCAACCTGCTGCTCCGCTTCCACGACCCCGCCACCGGCCGCATCACCATCGATGGCCAGGATATCAAATCCCTCACCCAGGAATCCCTCCGCGGCGCCATCGGCATGGTGACACAGGATACCTCGCTGCTGCACCGCTCGATCGCCGAAAACATCCGCTACGGCCGCCCCGAAGCCACCATGCAGGACGTGCTCGACGCCGCCCGCGAAGCCCACGCCCTCGAATTCATCGAGGAACTCGAAGACTGGGACGGTCGGCGCGGCTTCGATGCCCATGTCGGTGAACGCGGCGTCAAACTCTCGGGCGGCCAGCGCCAGCGCATCGCCATCGCCCGCGTCATCCTCAAGGACGCACCCATCCTGGTGCTCGACGAAGCGACCTCGGCGCTGGATTCCGAAGTCGAAGCCGCCATCCAGGAACAACTCGCCGGCTTGATGGAAGGCCGCACCGTCATCGCCATCGCCCACCGCCTCTCGACCATCGCACGCATGGACCGCCTGATCATCCTCGACGCCGGCCGCATCGTCGAACAAGGCAAACACGAGGAACTGCTTGCGCGCGGCGGGATTTATGCGAATCTCTGGCGCCGGCAGTCGGGGGCTATGCAGATCGATGCGTAGATGAAAAAGTAAGGCGTTCTTTTTTGAAAAAAAGAACCAAAAAACTTTTCGAATCAGGGACGCTCGCCACCGCCAATGCCGACGCTTCTAGGAGAGATTGATGGACGCTGACCTTGCCCGCACCGGATTTTTTTATCGGCTCCGCTATCTGGTCGGGCCGTTTTTTCGCTCCGAGCGCAAAAAAACCGCATGGTTCCTGGCGATCGTCAACGTCGTCCTGACACTGCTGGTCGTGGCAGCGAACTACGCCATCGTCGTCTGGA
The DNA here is from genome assembly GCF_002282635.1 of Acidiphilium sp. 34-64-41. NCBI lineage: Bacteria > Pseudomonadati > Pseudomonadota > Alphaproteobacteria > Acetobacterales > Acidocellaceae > Acidiphilium > Acidiphilium sp. 34-64-41. The sequence goes on from NZ_NCJX01000022.1 coordinate 28,238, forward strand.
ACGGCAGTTTCTACAACGCGATGCAGAAATACGACGTCAACCGCCTCTGGTTTCTCGGCTTCCTGTTCTTCGGCATCGTCGCCGTCATCACCCTGATCAGCACCGTGCAGCAATACACGATCCAGAAACTGCAAATCGAATGGCGCGGCTGGCTCACCAATCACCTGCTCGGCCGTTGGATGCGCAATCAAACCCATTACCGCATGCAGATCGATGCCACGAAGGTCGACAACCCCGACCAGCGTATTTCCGACGACGTCGATTTTTTCTCGGGCCAGACCGTCAACCTGCCGATCAACGCGCTGCAATCGGCGGTCACCATCGTCTCGTTCGGCTTCATGCTCTGGGGACTTTCGCGCAATCTCCGCATGTTCGGCGTCTACATCCCCGGCATGCTGTTCTGGTTCAATCTGGTATATGCCTTCGGCGGCACGTATCTGATGCTGCTGATCGGCCGTCCGCTGTTCTTTCTCAACAACATCCAGCAGCGCGCCGTCGGCGACTTCCGCTTCGAACTCATCCGCGTCCGCGATAATTCCGAAACCATCGCCACCGCCCACAGCGGCGGCGCCGAAGCCGCCCGCCTGACCTCGCGTTTCGCACCGGTCGTCGATATCTTCTATCAACGAATCCGGCGGACCATCATGGTCAATCTGTTTTCGTTTTCCTACTCCGGCGCATCGGGCATTCTGCCGTTTCTCTTGGTGCTGCCCTCCTACCTCGCCAAACGCATCCTCATCGGCACCGTGTCGCAGACCTTCGGCGCCTTCAACCAGACGCAGCAGGCCTTCGCCTTCATCATCAACAATTTCAGCACGCTCGGATCGGGGTATCTGTCGATCACCGAATGGCGCGCCGTGATCGATCGTCTCTACACGCTCGAAGTCAGCCTCCGCCACCATGAAACCGACGCCGCCGCGCCCCAGATCGAGTACGCCACCAACCCCACCAGCGCCCTCGATATCGACAATCTCTCGCTGACCGTGCCCGACAATCGCTGCCTGATCGCCAACCTCAACCTCCACGTCGCCCCCGGCGACCGCGTGCTGATCAGCGGCCCGACCGGCTCAGGCAAAAGCACGCTCATCCGCGCCATCGCCGGCATCTGGCCGTTCGGCGCGGGCAGTGTCCACACCCCCGCCGGGCGCGTGCTGTTCATCCCGCAACGCCCCTACCTGCCCAACGGCGCCCTGATCCAGAGCCTCACCTTCCCCTACAACCAACCGCTCGACCCCACCCGCGTCGCCGCCGTGCTGACCAGCGTCGGCCTCGGCCGCCTCGCCACCAAACTGGACACCGCCGAACCCTGGGACCGCGAACTCTCGCCCGGCGAACAACAACGCATCGCCTTCGCCCGCTGCATCCTGCTCGAACCCGACGTCATCATCCTCGACGAAGCCACCTCCGCCCTCGATGAAGACTACGAAGCCCTGATGTATCAAACCCTCACCACCGCCCTGCCCCGCGCCACCATCATCAGCGTCGGCCACCGCTCCACCATCGTGAAATACCACACCCGCCGCCTCCGCCTCACCGGCGACAGCGCCTGGCACGACGAAGCCATCAACCCGATCCAGGCCGCCGCCGACTGACCCGCCGATTGAACGTTTGGAAAGCCAGGAACCCTGTTCTTTTTTGCAAAAAAGGACCAAAAAACGCTCGATCATCAGGCCGCCCCGCTACCGCGGCAGCAGCACAGCCTCGAACCACCGATGCCTTATGCCACGCACCAGACCGAATACCCCGAAAAACAGGCCGATCAACGAAAGTCCCGCCGCCAGCGCGCTGTCTGCCCCTGCGAGCGCCGGATTGTGCACCCCGTAATGCAACCAGACCGCAAGTGCGACCACAAAGACCAAACATTGCAACGTAAGAAAGCCGATCGTCCACACCCTGAGAATGGGAATAACGATCATTCGCTTTCTGATGGCACCAAAATACATAAATACCAACAAGAAGACGCTGAGACTTATGCCCACGGCCACCATTAAATTCATATCAAAGTCTAAACTTCTACGAAATATCAAAATTCCAGAAGTAAGGGCTGCGAAACCATAAGAAAACATCGCACAAATCAAATAAAAGCCGAACCGCGTCGCCTCCGCTAAACGGTCAGCTTCACCTTCCCCTGAATCCAACCGATAGTTTTTCATCTCTTGCCTTTCACCCGCTTGGCATGAGTTCCGCCAATCAGATGCAGCGTGATCGGAAACATGCTCCTAATCTTCAATTTGGCCTCGCCGGGACTATCATGAATGCCACCGAACCGGGCAGCTTGGTAACTCGACCCAACTTGCCTCAGAGCATGAAAAGCGGCGCGGGCCGTACCGCCCCTTTAACCATGCGCTGCACGATGCGCCCATCGTCCCGCAGTAGCCGCAATGCCCATGAAGCCGCCCCGCTACCGCGGCAGCAGCACAGCCTCGAACCACCGATGCCTCATGCCACGCACCAGACCGAACACTCCGAAAAACAGGCCGATCAACGAAAGTCCCGCCGCCAGCGCGCTGTCTGCCGCTGCAAGCGCCGGATTGTGCACCCCGTAATGCAACCAGACCGCAAGTGCGACCACAAAGACCAAACATTGCAACATAAGAAAGCAGATCGTCCACACCCTGAGAATGGGAATAACGATCATTCGCTTTCTTATGACGCCAAAATACATAAAAAACGAAAAGACAACGCCGAAACTTATAACCACTGCCACCATTAAATTTATATCAAAGCCTATACTTCTACGAAATATCAAAACTCCAGCAGTAATGAGTGCAAAAGCATAAGAATTCATCGCACAAATCAAATAAAACCCGAAACGCTTCCCCTCAGCAAAACGATCATCATCACGTACCCTTGCTTCGAATCGAAAGTTTTTCATTTCTTGCCCTTTACCCGCTTGGCATGGGTTCCGCCAATCAGATGCAGCGTGATCGGAAACATGCTCTTAATCTTCAATTTGGCCTCGCCCGGACTATTATGAATACCACCGAACCGGGCAGCTTGGTAACTCGACCCAACCTGCCGCGGCATATGAGAAGCGGCGCGGGCCGTGCCGGCCCCTAACCACGCCCCTGCACTATGCGCCCATCGTCCCGCCGCAGCATCGATGCCGGTGAAACCGCTCCGTATCGAAACATCCATGCTGGTCAAATCCGCCATCGCACCATCGCGAATATCGTGCCAATTAACTTCATCGTTGATCAGACCGATCGCATCAGCCGGTAATCCAACACGCGTCAGTAGCTTTAGATCGCGCTTGATATCCACCAGATTTTCCCGCAACTCATGAACGCTCTCCTTGAGGAACTCGTATGAATCGCGTGCCGCCAGATCGCCCTCGGCGCCGATGAACGCCTCCGTCGCCCTCATTTCCCGCAGCACCGCTCTCGCGCGCGTCAGCATCTGGGCCCGTAATTCAGTCAAAAGACGCACATCGCGCGGAATACTGGATGCCAGGAATATATCGTGCGCAACCGCCGGCAATGCGATAATCGGCCCCCAAGTCTCAATGAAATTGTAGATTTTGCTCGATTTCAGGGACCGGGCGTAATCCGTTCCGGTGGCCTTATCAATCGCGTCCAAAACTGTCATCGTTCCATCGGCCAGCAGAAGAGTCACCCCATCCACAGCTTCAACGCCCGTGAACGCCGCCATGAAAATAACACCGGCCGTCAAAGTGGCATCCGCAGCAGCGGCGGCGGCAACGCTGATCGCTGCGGTCGCGGCAGCGTACGAAAGATAAACGAACGCCGCATCCGCCACGTCATTCGCCACCTCCCAAGCCATTTTACCAGCCGATACATCATCGAGCTTCGGCGCCGGCTTCTTCACATGATCCGCCGTCACGACCATCAGTTCCGAATACCCGTTCGGATACGGCAGACATGGCTGGAGGAACTGGCACTGATCCCCGTCTCGCCACATGATCCCCATGTTCGCCGCACGCGTGACGCCAAGCTTGTGACCGATCAAACGGTTCAGCCCGATTTTCGCCCGGACCGGATCACCAAACGGACCGTATGAAATCATGCACACCCCCCAACGTTACCGAAAATCTAACAGTTTCCATGCGCCCCGTCACCGGCCGTTTCCACCCCGCACCCCCACGCGGATCAATAACGCCCGCCCGCTACCCCGCCGCCGCTTGCCTAACCCCCCCCAATCCGCTACTGCCCGCCCCAGTCGGCACCCCTGGAGGCCGACCTTTTTTCATTGGTTAAAGGAGCGACACATGGCCAATTTCGAGACTATTGCGGCCGAGGATCGCGCGCGGGCCGGCAAGGGGGTGGCGCGTGCGACACGGCGAGCCGGCATGGTGCCCGGCGTAATCTATGGCGCAAAGCAGGACCCGAGCCTGATCGCAATCGACCCGCGCGTGGTGATGCGCGAACTCAAGCGCGGCGGCTGGCGTTCGCGCCTGTACGAAATCGAAACCGCCACCGGCAAGACGCGCGCCCTGATGCGCGACGTGCAGTTCCACCCGGTGACCGACCAGCCCGAACACATCGATTTCCAGCGCCTCGCCGTCGGTGAGCCGGTCCGCGTCGCGGTTGCGGTCAATTTCATGAACGAATTGCTCTCGGTCGGCATGAAGCGCGGCGGCGTGCTGAACGTGGTGCGCCACTCGGTCGAAGTCTGGTGCGATCCGGATACGATCCCCGATCATTTCGAAGCCGATCTCGGCCCGCTCGACATCAACGACAACATCCGCTGGCACGATCTGAAGGGCACCGAAAAGACCCGCCCGACCATCATCGACCGCGATTTCGTGGTCGCGACGGTCGCCGCCCCCACGGTCATCGCCGAAGCAGCGCCCGAGCCGGGTGCCGCACCGGCGGCCGCACCGGCCAAGGGTGGCAAGGGTGGTCCGGCCAAGGCCGCAGCACCGGCCGCGAAGGCCGCTCCTGCCAAGGCCGCCGCCAAGCCCGCCGCCAAGAAGTAACCCGCCGTGAAGCTGTGGGTCGGCCTCGGCAATCCCGAACCGGGAATGGCGCGGCACCGGCACAACATCGGCTTCATGGCGATCGACATCATCGCCGACCGCCACGGGTTCACCCCCTGGCGGCGGCGATTTTCCGGTCTGGTGGCCGAGGGCACGATCGGTACCGAAAAAATCGTCGCCCTCAAACCATTGACCTACATGAACGATTCCGGCCTCTCGGTGCAGCCGGCCGCCGCCTTCTACAAGCTCGAACCCGCCGCCATCACCGTTTTCCACGACGAGCTCGACCTCGCTCCCGGCAAAATCCGGGTCAAGCACGGCGGCGGTGCCGCCGGCCACAACGGGCTGCGCAGCATGGACCAGCATCTCGCCTCGCCGGAGTACTGGCGCGTCCGCCTCGGCATCGGCCACCCGGGTGACAAAGCCCGCGTCCACGGCTGGGTGCTGGGCAATTTCGCCAAGGGCGACGAGGATTGGTTGATCCCGACGCTGGAATCGGTGTCGGATGCAGCGCCGCTGCTGGCGCAGGGCAAGCCAGAGGAGTTCATGACCAGGGTGGCGCTGGAGACGAAGGGGGTAGGGTAAGGGTTCTTTTTTGAAAAAAAGAACCAAAAAACTTTCTGACCCCCGGTGCGTTGCCCCTGACGGCACCGTGCCTCCTGCCCAGCAAATAAAAGTTTTTTGCTTCTTTTTTCCAAAAAAGAAGTCTTCTTCCTCACCCAACCACTAGGCAAAACCATGGGCTTCAACTGCGGCATCGTCGGCCTCCCCAACGTCGGCAAATCCACTCTGTTCAACGCGCTCACCGCCACCGTCGCGGCGCAGGCGGCGAACTATCCGTTCTGCACCATCGAGCCCAACGTCGGCCGCGTCGCCGTGCCCGATCCCAGGCTCGACGCCCTGGCGAAAATCGGCAAATCGGTGAAAATCGTCCCGACCAGCCTCGAATTCGTCGACATCGCCGGCCTGGTCCGCGGTGCGGCCAAAGGGGAAGGTCTCGGCAACCAGTTCCTCGCCAACATCCGCGAGGTCGATGCCATCATCCATGTGCTGCGCTGCTTCGTCGATGACGATGTCACCCATGTCGAAGGCAGTATCGACCCGCTGCGCGATGCCGAAACCGTCGAGACCGAGCTGATGCTCGCCGATCTGGACAGCCTGCTCAAGCGCGTCCCCAACCTGCAGAAAAAAGCCCGCGGCAACGACCGCATCGCCGCCGCCGAGCTCGCTCTGGTCGAACCCATCCTCGCCGCGCTCGAAGCCGGCAAACCCGCCCGCACCGCCATCCCCAAGGGCGAGGAGGAAGCGGTCAAGCGCCTCAACCTGCTCACCGCCAAGCCGGTCCTGTTCGTCTGCAATGTCGAGGAAGCCTCGGCGGCCACCGGCAACGCCCAATCCGCCCGCGTCGCCGCCATGGCCGCCGCCCAGGGGGCACGATCCGTCGTCGTCTCCGCCGCGATCGAGGCCGAGGTCGCCCAGCTCCCGCTCGACGAACGCGCCGAATTCCTCGAAGGCCTCGGCCTGTCCGATTCCGGGCTCGACCGCGTGATCCGCGCCGGCTACGAGCTGTTGGGACTGATCACCTATTTCACCGTCGGCCCCAAGGAAACCCGCGCCTGGACCATCACGCGCGGCATGCTCGCCCCCGCCGCCGCCGGCGTGATCCACGGCGATTTCGAACGCGGCTTCATCGCCTGCGAAACCATCGCGTACGATGACTACATCGCCAACAAGGGCGAAGCCGGTGCCCGCGATACCGGCAAGCTGCGCATCGAAGGCCGCAACTACACCGTCCAGGACGGCGATGTCCTGCTGTTCCGCTTCAACGTCTGAGCCAGCGCAATGACCGCGACCTGCGTTGCGGTGCTGCTGCCCTACCCGTTCGACCGCGCGTTCGACTATATCCTGCCCGACGCTCTCGTCACAACGCCCGGCACCTTGCCACAAGGCACCATCGTCACCGTCCCGCTCGGCAAGCGCATGGTGCCCGGCGTGGTGTGGGACGATCCGCCCGACGCCGCCATGCCGGACCACCGCCTGAAACCCATCGCGGCCATCATCGACGCACCAACCCTGCCGGCAACCCTGCGCCGCTTCATCGATTGGGTCGCCAATTACACCATGGCCCCGCGCGGCGAGGTGCTGGCCCTCGCCCTGAAATCCAACCTGCTCGACCGCCCGCCCGACCGCTTCGGCTGGGCCGCGACCCCCCCCACCACCGCAACCAGCCCCCGCCGCCAAACCGTGCTCGATGCCCTCGCCACGCTCGACCGGCCGGACACCGCCGCCCTCGCCGCCGCCGCCGGCGTCTCGCCCGCCATCGTGCGCGCCATGGCCGATGCCGGGCTGCTCATCCAAATCCGGCGCGACCGCGGCGCCCCGCGGCTCGATCCGGATGCCGCACCCCCCACCTTCTCGCCCGAACAAGCCGCCGCCGCAGCAGCCATCCGCGCCAGCATCGAAGCCCAGGTGTTCAGCGTCACCTTGCTCGAAGGCGTCACCGGCTCAGGCAAGACCGAAATCTATTGCGAAGCCGTCGCGCAAGCCCTGCGCCAGGGCCGCCAGGCCTTGGTCCTGCTGCCCGAAATCGCGCTCTCCACCCAGTTCACCGCCCGCCTCGCCGCGCGCTTCCGCGCTTCGGCGCCGCCCCCACCCTCTGGCATTCCGGCCTCTCGCCCGCGACACGCCGCGCCAACTGGCACGCCATCGCCAACGGCACCGCCCAGCTCGTGCTCGGCGCGCGCTCCGCCCTGTTTCTGCCCTTCACCGATCTCGGCGCGATCATCGTCGATGAAGAGCACGAAGCCGCCTACAAACAGGAAGACGGCGTCATCTACCACGCGCGCGACATGGCGGTGGTCCGCGCCCGCCTCGCCGCCGCCGGCTGCATCCTCGCATCCGCCACGCCGAGCCTGGAATCCGCGATCAATGCCGAGGCCGGGCGCTACCGCCACATCACCCTCACCGCCCGCCACGGCGGTGCCGCGATGCCGAGCATCGAAACCCTCGATCTCCGCCTCGCCCCGCCGCCGCGCGGCAAATTCCTCTCCCCGGTATTGATCGAAGCCCTCACCGCCACGCTCGCCGCCGGCGGCCAGTCGATGCTGTTCCTCAACCGCCGCGGCTACGCCCCGCTCACCCTCTGCCGCGCCTGCGGCCACCGCGTCACCTGCCCCAACTGCACCGCCTGGCTGGTCGAACACCGCGCCCGCATCAGCCTGCTCTGCCACCATTGCGGCCACACCGAGCGCCAGCCCATCCTCTGCCCGTCCTGCAGCGCCGAACACAGCTTCGTCCCGATCGGCCCGGGCGTCGAACGCATCGCCGAGGAAGTCGCCGAACTCTTCCCCGATGCCCGCCGCATCGTCATGGCGAGCGACGTCATCACCACGCCCGAACAAGCCGCCGCCGCCACCCGCGCCATCATCGCGCACGATGTCGACATCATCATCGGCACCCAAATGATCGCCAAGGCCTGGCATTTCCCCGACCTCACCCTGGTCGGCGTGGTCGATGCCGATCTCGGCCTCGGCGGCGGCGATCTGCGGGCCGGCGAACGCAGCGCCCAGCTGCTCCACCAGGTCGCCGGCCGCGCCGGGCGTGCTGCCTTGCCCGGCCGCGTCATCCTGCAAAGCTTCGCGCCGGATCATCCGGTGATGCGCGCACTCTGCTCGGGCGATCTCGCGGGCTTCCGCGCCGCCGAAGCCAGCTTGCGCGAACCCGGCCACTGGCCGCCGTTCGGCCGCCTCGCCGGCGTGATCATCAGCGCCGATCAGGCCGAAATCGCCGATGCCGCCGCCAACGCCCTCGCCCGCACCGCCCCCACCGACGATGTCATCGTTCTCGGCCCCGCCCCCGCGCCCTTCGCCATGCTGCGCGGCCGCCACCGCCGCCGCCTGCTGCTGCGCGCCCCCCGCACCACCGCCCTGCAACCGATCATCCGCGCCTGGCTCGCCCGCGCCACCCTGCCCCGCGCCGCCCGCATCGATATCGACATCGATCCCATCTCGTTCCTGTGATCTCCCATCTCATTCCTGACCTCGAATGCGTTGCGCGGACAGGATGCCTATGCTAGTGGCGCGCATCGCTCGAAGGAGTGAACGGACAGACGCGCCCATGGTGATTGCACGATCATCGCAAGACGTCCTTCCGGGGTTGAAACGTCAGAATGAACCGAGAGCAGGGTCCAACTTGTGTCGTCCACCATTGCCGCATCATCGCCCGCCGACCGCGCCTCCGGTCTGTCCGCCCGCTACGCCCGCGCGCTCTACGACCTCGCGGATGAGCGCAAGCAGCTCGACCAGACCGTCAGCGAAATCTCCGCCCTCGGCACCCTGATCGACGATTCCGCCCCACTCCGCCAGCTCATCGCCAGCCGCTCGATCGATGCCGCCGAAGGCGCGCGCGCGATGGAAGCCGTGCTGGCCGGCCAGGGCTTCTCCGACCTCGTGCGCCATTTCATCGGCACCGCCATCATGAACCGCCGCCTGCGCGACCTGCCGGAGCTGATCAGCGGATTCGCTGCCTATGTCGCGGCAAAACGCGGCATCATCACCGCCGAGGTCGCCTCCGCGCATCCCCTCACCGATACCCAGCGCGCCCAACTCGCCGCCCGCCTCGCGGAAGCCGGCTATGGCCGCGTCACCATAAGCGAATCGGTCGACCCCAGCCTCCTCGGCGGCCTGGTTGTGAAGATCGGTTCGAAACTCTACGACACCAGCTTGAAATCGCGCCTGCAACGGCTGCGCTTTGTAATGAAGGGAGCCGCCTGACATGGACATCCGTCCCGCCGAAATCTCCGAAATCCTCAAAAAACAGATCGCGAGTTTCGACACCGAAACCGACGTGGCCGAAACCGGTCAGGTCCTCTCCGTCGGTGACGGCATCGCCCGCGTGTTCGGCCTCGCCAACGTCATGGCCGGCGAACTGGTCGATTTCCCGAGCGCCGGCGTCAAGGGCATGGCGCTCAACCTCGAAAACGACAATGTCGGCATCGTCATCTTCGGCGAAGACCGCGCCATCCGCGAGGGCGACACCGTCACCCGCACCGGCAAGATCGTCGATGTCCCGGTCGGCAAGGGGCTGCTCGGCCGCGTCGTCGATGCCCTCGGCAACCCGATCGACGGCAAAGGCCCGATCGAGTCCACCGAACGCCGCATGGTCGAGGTCAAGGCCCCCGGCATCATGCCCCGCCAGTCGGTGTTCGAACCGATGCAGACCGGCATCAAATCGATCGATGCCCTGGTGCCGATCGGCCGCGGCCAGCGCGAACTGATCATCGGCGACCGCCAGACCGGCAAGACCGCCGTCATCATCGACACCATCCTGAACCAGAAGCCGCTCAACGCCCAGGACGACGAAAACAAGAAGCTCTATTGCATCTACGTCGCGATCGGCCAGAAACGCTCCACCGTCGCCCAATTGGTCCGCACCCTCGAGGAAAACGGCGCGATGGAGTACTCCATCGTGGTCGCCGCCACCGCCTCCGAACCGGCGCCGATGCAATTCCTCGCCCCCTACACCGGCTGCGCGATGGGCGAATACTTCCGCGACAATTCGATGCACGCCCTGATCGTGTACGACGATCTCTCCAAACAAGCCGTCGCCTACCGCCAGATGTCGCTCCTGCTCCGCCGCCCGCCCGGCCGCGAAGCCTATCCGGGCGACGTGTTCTACGTCCACTCGCGCCTGCTCGAACGCGCCGCGAAAATGTCCGATGAATTCGGCGGCGGCAGCCTCACCGCCCTGCCGGTGATCGAAACCCAGGCCGGCGACATCGGCGGCTACATCCCGACCAACGTGATCTCGATCACCGATGGCCAGATCTTCCTCGAAACCGAATTGTTCTTCAAAGGCATCCGCCCCGCCGTCAACGTCGGCGCCTCGGTCTCGCGCGTCGGCTCCGCCGCGCAAATCAAAGCGATGAAACAGGTCGCCGGCAAGATCAAACTCGAGCTCGCGCAGTACCGCGAAATGGCCGCCTTCGCCCAGTTCGCCTCCGATCTCGACGCCTCGACCCAAAAACTCCTCGCCCGCGGTGCGCGCCTCACCGAATTGCTCAAGCAGCCGCAGTACAAGCCACTGCCGGTCGAAGAGCAGGTCGTCTCGATCTTCGTCGGCACCCGCGGCTATCTCGATGCCATCGCAATCGACCGGATCGGCGATTTCGAAGCCCAACTCCTCTCCGAGCTGAAAGCCCAGTCGCCCGAAATCATGGACGCAATCCGCAACGACCGTGAAATCAAAAAGGACACCGAAGCGAAACTGATCGACTTCATCAAATCCTTCGCCAACAGCTTCGCGTGATCGGCGGACCCAACCGATGCCCAGCCTGAAATCCCTCCGCAACCGTATCTCCAGCGTCAAATCGACGCAAAAGATCACCAAGGCGATGAAAATGGTCGCGGCCGCCAAGCTGCGCCGCGCCCAGAGCCAGGCCGAGGCCGCGCAACCCTATGCCACCCGCATGGCGTCAATGATGGCGGCCCTCGCCCAGGGTGCCGCCAGCAATCCCAACGCGCCGAAACTCCTGGTCGGCACCGGGGCGGACAAGCGCCACCTGATCGTCGCCGTCACCGCCGATCGCGGCCTCGCCGGCCCGTTCAACGCCTCGATCAGCCGCGCCGCCAAAGCCCGCGTCCGCGCCCTGCAAGCCGAGGGCAAATCCGTCCAACTCTTCGCGGTCGGCCGCAAGGGCCGCGACTCCTTCCGCCGCGACATGGCGGACATCATGATGGGCGACGTCAATTTCGTCGGCCGCAAAACCGTCGAATTTAAGGACGCCGAAGCGATCGCCGATCGCATCATCGCTGCCTTCAATGACGGCCAATTCGACGTCTGCACATTGATGTTCAACAAATTCGTCTCGGTCATGGTCCAGACCGTCGCCGAAACCCCCCTCATCCCGGCCGCCGGCGGCCCCGCGAACGACAACGAAAAACCCGAACAATCCGGCACGGCCGACTACGAAATCGAACCCGATGACGGCTCCCTGCTCGACCGCCTGCTGCCGCGCAACCTCGCCATCCAGATCTACCGCGCCCTGCTCGAAAGCAGCGCCGGCTTCTACGCGAGCCAGATGACCGCGATGGATGGCGCGAGCCGCAACGCCGGCGACATGATCAACCGCCTGACCATGAACTACAACCGCACCCGTCAGGCCAACATCACCCGCGAATTGATCGAGATCATCTCCGGCGCCGAAGCGCTGTGAGACCGAGTTAGGAAAACAATATCATGGCAAGCAACAACACCGGCCGCATCACCCAGATCATGGGCCCCGTGATCGACGTTCAGTTCGAAGGCGACCTCCCCTTCATCCTCAACGCGCTCGAAACCAAGGTCGGCGACCGCCGCCTGGTGCTCGAAGTCGCCCAGGAAATCGGCGAACGCACCGTCCGCTGCATCGCGATGGACAGCACCGATGGCCTCGCCCGCGGCGCCGAAGTGTCCGACACCGGTGCCGCCATATCGGTCCCGGTCGGCCCGGAAGTGCTCGGCCGCATCCTCAACGTGATCGGCGAAGCGATCGACGAACGCGGCCCGATCGGTGCGAAAACCACCATGCCGATCCATCGCGACGCCCCCAGCTTCCAGGATCAGGCCACCTCCTCGGAAATCCTGGTCACCGGCATCAAGGTCATCGACCTGCTCGCTCCCTACCTCAAGGGCGGCAAGATCGGCCTGTTCGGCGGCGCCGGCGTGGGCAAAACCGTTCTGATCCAGGAACTGATCAACAACATCGCCAAGGGCCACGGCGGCGTCTCGGTGTTCGCCGGCGTCGGCGAGCGCACCCGCGAAGGCAACGATCTCTACCATGAAATGATCGATGCCGGCGTCATCAAACTCGGCGACGACACCACCGAAGGCTCCAAAGTCGCTCTGGTCTACGGCCAGATGAACGAGCCGCCCGGCGCCCGCATGCGCGTCGGCCTGTCCGGCCTCACCATGGCCGAATACTTCCGCGATGAGGAAGGCCAGGACGTGCTGTTCTTCGTCGATAACATCTTCCGCTTCACCCAAGCCGGCGCCGAAGTCTCCGCCCTGCTCGGCCGCATCCCGTCGGCCGTCGGCTATCAACCGACACTCGCAACCGACATGGGCGCGCTCCAGGAACGCATCACCTCGACCAAAAAAGGCTCGATCACCTCGGTCCAGGCGATCTACGTCCCCGCCGACGACCTCACCGACCCCGCCCCCGCCGCCTCCTTCGCCCATCTCGATGCCACCACCACGCTCAACCGCGCGATCTCCGAAAAAGGCATCTACCCGGCGGTCGACCCGCTCGACTCCACCTCCCGCGCGCTCGATCCGCGCATCGTCGGCGAGGAACACTACAACACCGCCCGCGAAGTCCAGCGCATCCTGCAAAGCTACAAATCCCTCCAGGACATCATCGCGATTCTCGGCATGGACGAGCTTTCGGAGGACGACAAACTCACCGTCGCCCGCGCCCGCAAGATCGAACGCTTCCTCTCGCAGCCCTTCCACGTCGCCGAGGTTTTCACCGGCTCGCCCGGCCTGTTCGTCGCCGTCGAAGACACCGTCCGCAGCTTCAAGGCCATCTGCGCCGGCGAATACGATCATCTGCCGGAATCCGCCTTCTACATGGTCGGCACCATCGAGGACGCGGTGAAAAAAGCCGAATCCCTCAACGCCACCGTCTGAACCAATGACCCTCGCGCTCGAAATCATCAGCCCGGAACGCCTGCTGCTCGCGCGGCAGGTTTCCATGGTCGTCATCCCCGGCACCGAAGGCGACCTCGGCATCCTGCCCGAACACGCCAAACTCATCACCTCCCTGCGCGGCGGCATGATCGACATCTACGAGGACGATGAAATCATCGACCGCTTCTTTGTCTCCGGCGGCTTCGCGGAAATCACCGAAACCCGCTGCACGGTCCTCGCCGACGAAATCATGAAACTCGCGGACATCAACCGTGACACCGCCGCGGAACAACTCACCGCCGCCGAAACCGAATACCGCGAAGTCGACGAAGCCGACCCCACTGCCTGGCGCAACGCCTCGGACCGCCTGATCACCGCCCAGGCCCGCATCGACGCGCTCGCGCACGAATAACCGCCCCCATCCACCGCTCGTCGCCCGGTCATCACAAGGCGCGCGCGCGACGAAGCCATCCGTCCCCGCGCGCCACACTCCGGGAAACCAACTCCCAAACCCATTCCCAAACCCCGCCAATCTTGATGCCCTAAAGCCCGATGACATGGGTGTGATTTAATGGCGGATATTCCCTAAGCTAGTTTTTTCAGTGATTTCAACGGTTGATAAGCCGGATGCGCCGAGGCTGGGTCGTGCTGACTAACGTAGCCGTCGCCGCAAATTATCGACGTAGACAGCGCCGACGACCACGATGCCGAGGATGACCTGTTCCACGTAGGAGGAAATGCCGGCGAGTTGGGTGCCGTTTTTCAGGATGGTCATCAGCAGGGCGCCCAGCACGCTGCCGAGAATGGTGCCGACGCCGCCGAACAGGGAGCCGCCGCCGATCACCACGGCGGCGATGGCGTAGAGTTCATAATTGCCACCTGAGGTCGGCTGGGCCGCCGCGGTGTAGGACAGGTAGACGATGCCGGCGAGCGCGGAGATGATGCCGCCGAGCATATAGATCATCAGCAGGTGACGCGGTACGTTGATCCCCACCCGCCGTGCGGCCTCGGCGTTGCTGCCGATCGCGAGGGTGGCCGCGATCAGGGCGATCACGATCGCGATCCAGCCCATGTTCGGGACCCCGAGGATGGTGCCTTGCGAAATCGCCTGGAAACCATTCGGCAGGCCGAACACCGGGGTGCCGTTGGTGGTGAGCAGGGCAGCCCCCATCGCAATGGCAAGCATGCCCAGGGTCGCGATGAACGGCGGCACGCCGAGCACCACGATCGAGCCGCCCACAATGGCACCGACCACCGCACCGAGCAGCAGGGTCAGCGCCACCGCCGCGATCATTCCCAGATGGGTATCGACCAGGATGATCGCGCAGATCATCGAGGATAACGCCACCACCGAGCCCTGCGAGATGTCGATGCCGGCGGTTGCGATGATGAAGGTCTGCCCGATTGCGAGAATCGCGATGACGGCGACCTGCTGGGTGATGTGGAACCAGTTGATCGCGCTGAGGAAGCGCGGGTTCAGGATCCCGAAAATGATGATCAGCACAACAATGCTGATCAGTGCGAAGGCCAGTTGCCGCACGAAGCGCAGGGCGGCGCGCCCGCGCGGCACGGTCTCGATTTCGGGCTTGGGCGCGACGCTCTGGTCCATTTCCGCGATCAGCCGGCCGGCTTGTAGTCGGGCGCGTACTGGCGGATTGCGGCGGTCGCTTTGGTGGAGCCGAGGTTCGCCGGTGTCAGCAGGAAATAGGGCGTGCTGATGCGCTTCGGCAGGGTTTTGCCCGCGATTTTGTCGAGCAGGGCGACCACAGCGTAATAGCCCATGTCGTAGGGCGATTGCAGGATGGAGGCCTGGATGATGCCGGATTTGACATAGGCGATCTCGCCCAGATCGGCGTCGAACCCGACCACCTTGACCTTGGAATGCGCCCGCTGCACCGCCTCGGCCGGGCCGAGCGCCGCGCGGTCGTTCGCACCGAAAATCACGTCGAGCTTGGGATACTGGGTCAGCATGGTCGTCGCGATGCGCAGGCCGGTGCTGACGTCGTTTTGTGAATACTGGATCGGCCCCATCCGCTTGATGCCGGTATAGGCTTTCATGCCCTGCATGAAGCCCTTCGGGCGGGCGATGCCGGTCGAGGCGGTGTGGTTGAAATCGACGATTGCGTATTGGCCCTTGCCGTGCATCAGGTGTGCGGCGGTGTATTTGGCGAGCGCGGCTGCCGCACCGATGTTCGAGGTCGCGAGGAACGTGTCGGCGATGTTGGGCGACAGGCCGGAATCGACCGTGACGACCGGGATATGGGCGGCGAGTGCTGATTTCACCGGTTTGAGCAGGGCCTGCGGGTTTTGCGCGGCGAGGATCAGGCCATCGGTGCCGGCGGTGACCGCGTTGTTGACCATGCCGATCTGCCCGGCGAGATCGAGGCCGCTTGCGGGTGCCTCGAAGCTGACGGTCGCACCGTATTTTTTGGCGGCCGCATCGGCGCCGGACCGCACCGCGAGCCAATAGGGCGAGGCGTTCGATTTGGTGATCAGTTCGAAATGATAGGCCTTCGCCGGTTTTGCCGGGGTGGCGAGTGCGGCGACGGTGGCGTCTTTCGCCATCGCCTGCAGCGGGACGGCAAGCAGTGCGGCACCTGCGAGCAACAGTGTAATTCTTGACATTATTGGTACTCCCCTTCGGTTTTATTGGTTTCAGCATCGGCGTAGCCGGTCATGTAGCGGATCAGTTCGGTCTGCGAAGTATCGGCGCAACGCACGTCGAACACTTTGCGGCCGCGATACATCACCATCACGCGGTCGCAGATTTTCAGGATTTCGACCAGATTATGGCCGATGAACAGCACGCCGATGCCCTCGGCGGCGAGCTGGCGGGCCATTTTCAGGACGTTTTCCGTCTCCATCACCGCGAGGGCCGCGGTCGGTTCGTCCATGATGACGATTTTGGCTTTCCAATACAGCGCCCGGGCGATCGCGACGGCCTGGCGCTGGCCGCCCGAAAGATCGAGCACCCGGGCGGAGGGATCGGGGATGTGGCTTTCGATCCTTCCGAGCAGGGCAGCGACCTCGCCGTGGATTTTGCGTTCGTCGAGCATCGGGATCAGCCCGGCGAACCGGCGGATCGGTTCGCGGCCGAGAAAGATGTTGGCGCCGACATCGAGATGGTCGGCAAGCGCGAGATCCTGGTAGATCGTTTCGATTCCGGCGTCGCGCGCATCGCGCGGCGTGCGAAACGCGACATCGTGGCCGGCGAGGCGGATGCGGCCGGCATCGGCCCGATGGACGCCCGAGATCACTTTCATCAGGGTGGATTTGCCGGCGCCATTGTCGCCCACCACGCCGAGCACCTCGCCGGGTGCGACCTGCATCGAAACGCCGCGCAAAACTTCGACCGCGCCGAAGCGTTTTTCGATGCCGGACACTTCGAGCGCCGCGGTGCTCGATGCGGTCCCGGATGCGCTCATCGACCTGCTCGCGCAGGCGGGCGGTGCGGCGGTGCGGATGATGTCCGCATGTTCGTTTCCCCCTGGCCGACGGCGGCGACCGCCGCACCGGCCTGATTTATTGGCCTAAAGGTCGGACCAATAATGCCGCGTACCAACAAGCGCCGCGTCTGACAAGCGGCGCCGCGCGGGTCAGCGCGCGATAACCTCAGTCGCGCATGAAAACATCGATCACCATATCGAGATGGGCGGCCATGGCAGCATGGGCGCGCGCCTCGGCGCCGGCGCGGATGGCATCGAGAATGGCGGCGTGCTGGATCTGCGAGCGGGACGCCATATCCGTCGTGGTGTAGAGCGACTGCAGGCGACGGAACATGCCGCCATAGGCGTGGCCGAGCAGGATGATGGTGAATTGCTCGAACGCCGCATTGCCGCTCGCCTGGGCGATGCGGATGTGAAACATCCGGTCGCCGGGGTGGGTGGTCGAACGGGCGCGGGTCTCGGCGGCATCGGCGGCGAAGGCGGCCTCGATCGCGGCGATATCGGCCTCGGTCGCGCGCCGTGCGGCCAGGGCGGCGGATTCGGGCTCGATCACGCGCCGTGCCTGCAACAAAGCGAAGGGCGGGATTTCGATATCGAGGTCGAGCGCCACCGGCAATTCGGGATCGGGGCCTGGTTTGGTCAGGCGCATCGCCTGCTGCATCAGCGAGGCGCGGGCGGGTGACGCGATGGGTTCCGGCGGCAGGGCGCATACCTGTACGCCATCGCCCACGCGGACATCGACCAGGCCGATCACCTCGAGCGCGATCAGCGCCTCGCGCACCGAGGAGCGGCTGACGCCGAGGCTCGCCGACAGGTCGCGCTCGGCGGGCAGATAGCTGCCCGGCGGATAGGTGCCGGCGGCGATCAGGTCGCTGATCTGGTCCGCGATCTGCCGGTACAGGCGGCGGTTGCGGATGGGCGCCAGTGCCATGATGGGTGAGGACTCCTTCGCGGTCCGCTTGCGCGACCCTGATGCATTTGATAACGCCATATCATTGGTCCGGCCATTGATCCAGTGTACCGCGATCGAACGATGAAACGGGGAGATGACGCAGGTGCGGATTACCGGGTTTGAGACGTTCGATCTGCGGTTTCCGACCTCACGGCTGAAGGACGGGTCCGACGCGATGAACCCGGACCCGGATTATTCCGCCGCCTATGTCATTTTGCATACCGATCAGGACGGGCTGGACGGGCATGGCTTGACCTTCACCATCGGACGGGGAACCGAGATTGCGGTTGCGGCGATCCGCGCGATCGCACCGCTGGTGGTGGGGTTGGAGCTTGATTGGATCACCGACAATTCCGGGCGGTTCTGGCGGCATGTGACGGGTGATTCCCAGCTGCGCTGGATCGGGCCGGACAAGGGGGCGATCCACCTCGGGACCGCCGCCGTCGTCAATGCGGTGTGGGATTTATGGGCGAAGGCTGAAGGCAAGCCGGTCTGGCAATTGGTGGGCGAGATGAGCCCGGAGGCGTTGGTCCGCGCGATCGATTTTCGCTACATCACCGATTGCATCACGCCAGAGGAAGCGCTGGCGCTGCTGCGCGACGCGGCGGCCGGCAAGGACGCGCGGATGCAGACGCTGCTGGCGAAAGGGTATCCGTGCTACACCACCTCGGCCGGGTGGCTCGGGTATGACGATGATAAACTGCGCCGGTTGGTGCGCGAGGCGGTCGATCAGGGGTTTCGCTACATCAAGTTCAAGGTGGGCCAATCGGTCGAGGATGATATCCGCCGGTTACGGATTGCGCGCGAGATCGCCGGCCCCGCGTGCCGGTTCATGATCGATGCCAATCAGGTCTGGGAGGTGGATGAAGCGATCGACTGGGTCGGCCGGCTGGCCTTTGCCGATCCGTGGTTCATCGAGGAGCCGACCAGCCCTGACGATGTCGAGGGGCATCGGGCGATCCGCGCGGCGGTGGCACCGATCCGGGTCGCGACCGGCGAGATGTGCCAGAACCGGGTGATGTTCAAGCAGTTCATCATGCGCGGCGCGATCGATGTGGTGCAGATCGATGCGTGCCGGCTGGGCGGGTTGAACGAGGTGCTGGCGGTCTTGTTGATGGCCGCGAAATACCGGCTGCCGGTCTGGCCCCACGCCGGCGGGGTGGGGCTGTGCGAATATGTGCAGCATCTGGCGATGATCGATTACCTGGCGATTTCCGGCACGATGGACGACCGCGTGGTCGAATATGTCGATCATCTGCATGAGCATTTCATCGATCCCTGCGTCGTTCGCGATGCGGCCTATATGCCGCCGCGGGCGCCGGGCTACTCGATTGCGATCAAGCCGCAATCGCTGCGCGATTACGCCTTCACCGGAGCGCCGTGATGGAGATGGGTCTGACCGGAAGGGTCATTCTGGTGACCGGCGGGGCCGCCGGCATCGGTGAGGCGATCGTTGCCGCGCTGCGCGCGGAACATGCCGTGCCGATCGTGCTCGATCGCGCGGCGCGGCCGGTTGCGGGCGAGGCCTATGCGCTCGACCTTGGTGATCCGGCTGAATGTGCCGCGGCGGTGAGCGACGTGATCGAGACCCACGGCCGGATCGATGGGCTGGTCAATAACGCCGGGGTGAACGACGGCGCGGGGCTCGATGCCGGGGTCGCGGCGTTCCGCGCCTCGCTCGAACGCAACCTGGTGCCCTATTACACCATGATGCATCTGTGCGCGGCGCATCTGCGGGCGCGCCGGGGGGCGGTGGTCAATATCGCCTCGAAAGTGGCGCTCACCGGTCAGGGCGGCGCCTCCGGCTATGCCGCCGCCAAGGCCGGGCAGCTGGGCCTGACGCGGGAATGGGCGGCCGAACTCGCCGGAGCCGGGGTGCGGGTCAATGCCGTCGTGCCGGCCGAGGTCGACACGCCGATGTATCGGCAGTGGCTGGCAAGCATGCCCGATCCGGCGGCGCGGCGCGCGGCGATCACAAGGATGATCCCGCTTGGGGCACGGATGACCACACCGGCCGAGATCGCCGCGAGCGTGGTGTTTCTGCTGTCGGATGCGGCGCGCCACATCACCGGGCAGTTCCACCATGTGGATGGCGGTTATGTGCATCTGGACCGCGCGCTGACCGGGCTATGATCGTCGATTCCCATCTGCATGTCTGGCAGGTCGGGCGGGGGGATTACGGCTGGCTGACGCCGGATCTGCCGATCTGCCGTGATTTCACCATCGCGGATGCGCGGTCCGCTGCCAGCGGCGTCGATCGCGTGGTGCTGGTGCAGGCGGCACCGACCGCGGCGGAGACGGATTATCTGCTCGACGTCGCGCAGCACGCCGGCGGCTTCGTGCACGGCGTGGTGGGATGGACCGATCTGGCAGCACCTGACGCGGTCCGCCGGATCGAGGCGCTGGCCCGCGCGCCCGATCTGGTCGGGTTGCGGCCGATGTTGCAGGACATGGCCGATGCCGCTTGGATTCTGCGGCCTGACGTGGCGCGCGGGCTGGACGCGATGGCGGCGTGCGGGCTAGTGCTCGATCTGTTGATCCGCCCGCGCCATCTGCCGCATTGCCTCACCCTGGCGCGACGCCATCCCCAGCTCGCGATGGTGATCGATCATGCGGCGAAGCCGGACATCGCCTCGGATGACGTGACGGCGTGGTCGGACGGGATGCGTCGCATTGCCGGGGAGACCGATATCAGCTGCAAACTCTCGGGCCTGATCACCGAGGCCGGGCCGGCGCCGGCGTTCGCCGCGGTCGCGCCGGCGGCGCGCTGCGTGCTGGAGTGGTTTGGCGCGGCGCGCGTGATGTGGGGCAGCGACTGGCCGGTGCTGCGCCTTGCCGCCGATTACCAGCCCTGGCTCGCCGCCGCCCAGGCGCTGGTGCGCGATGTCATGCCCGCGGCGGCGGAGCCGGTGTTCGCGACCAACGCCCTGCGCTGCTACGCGCGGTGATGCACCGCCTGCCGGCCGTAAACCGCGCCGGCGATGCCTGCCATCCGGGCCTTGAGTTGCAGCGCCAGATAGAGGGAATAGTGCCGCGACTGGTGCAGATTGCCGCCGTGGAACCATAGCCCGTCCTGCTGGGTGGGCTTCCACATGTTGCGCAGCTCGCCCTCGAACGGGCCAGGGTCCTTGGTGGTGTCCGAGCCGAAGCCCCAGCATTTGCCGACCTTGTCGGCCACCTCCTGGCTGATCAGTTTCGCGGCCCAGCCGTTCATCGAACCATAGCCGGTGGCGTAGACGATCAGATCGGCGGGCAGTTCCGAGCCATCGCTGAGGACGACGGCGTGTGGCTTGATGGCCGTGACGCTGACGCCCGATTTCAGCTTGATGCTGCCGTTCGCGACCAGGTCGGACGCGCCGACATCGATGTAATAGCCCGAGCCGCGGCGGAGGTATTTCATGAACAGGCCCGAACCGTCATCGCCGAAATCGAGCATGAAGCCGGCCTGTTCGAGCCTGGCATAGAAATCGGCGTCGCGGCGCTTCATCTCGGCGTAAACCGGCTTTTGGAACTCGGCCATGATCCGGTACGGGATCGAGGCGAAGATCAGGTCGGCCTTGTCGGTGGTGATGCCGTTGGCCAGCGCCTGTTCGGAATAGAGCCCGCCCAGGGCGAGATCCATCAATGTGTCGGACCGCGCGATATGGGTGGAGGATCGTTGCACCATGGTCACGTCCGCGCCGTGCTCCCACAGCCCGGCGCAGATATCATGCGCGGAATTGTTCGACCCGATCACCACGGCGCGCTTGCCGGCATAGGCCTCGCCGCCGGGGTGGCGGCTGGAGTGGTGCTGCTCGCCCAGGAAGGTTTCGTGGCCCGGATAGCTGGGCACGTTGGGAAAGCCGGACACGCCGGTGGCCAGGACCAGATGCTGCGGCCGCAGCGTGATCGGCACGCCGTTGCGCAGAACCTCGATCACCCAGGTGCCCGCCGCATCGTCGTATCGGGCCGATTGTGCCTCGGTATGGGTCCAGTAATTCAGCTCCATGATCTTGACGTAGGATTCCAGCCAATCACCGATCTTGTCCTTCGGCGAGAACACCGGCCAGTGATCCGGAAACGGCAGATACGGTAGATGATCGTACCAGACCGGATCGTGCAGGCAGAGCGATTTGTAGCGCTTGCGCCAGCTATCGCCCGCGCGCTCGTTTTTTTCGAGAATGATGGTCGGCACGCCGAGCCGGCGCAGCCTGGCACCGAGCGCGATGCCGCCCTGACCGCCGCCGATGATGACGCAATAGGGCTGCTCGGTGATGCCGAGGCTGGCGGCTTCGTCATGACGTTCATCGAGCCATGATTTACGGCCGGGTTGGACGCCGTGCGCCGCCCCCATCGGGCGGGCGGCGCCGCGCGGTTCCTCGAACCCCTTGAGTTCGGTCATGGTGGTCAGCAGGGTCCAGCACAGACCCGCTTGCAGGCGGATATGGCCGCGGCCGCGCGCGGTGGCGGTTTCGAAGGTGAACCACCCTTCGGTCACGCCACCCGCCTCGCTCGCCTCACCCTCGATGATGAAATGTCTCGGTGCGATGTCCGCGAGGACTGTCGAGAGCATGTCGGTGATCTGGTCGCGACCTTCGACCGTCTTGATGTTCCAGGTGAAGGTGACGAGGTCGCGCCAGTAGCAATCGGCCGCGAACAGCGCGACCGCTCCAGCGACATCGCCGCGTTCCAGCGCGGCACCGAACCGGTCGAGCCAGCCTGTGACGGTCAGACTCGGTTGCGAGACAATGGCATCCATGGCGTCCTCCTGATTGTTTTCAGGCATTCAACCGCTGGTGGGCACGGACGTCAAATCGGGGATCAGGGCACGCATCAGGACGATGGCGCAAGGCCGATCGGGCGCGATCAGCCGGGTGGGACGGTTTCCGCAAAGACGCGATCGGTCGCGATGCCGTCGAACCAGGCGGCCAGCCGGGGCGCGTTGTTGCGCCAGGCTTCATCGGCGAAGCGGAAATCGAGGTAGCCGAGCGCGCAGCCGAGCGCGATGGTGCCGATGTCGAGCAATTTGCCTGGCAGATCGCGATCAAGCGTCGCGAGGCTGCGCTCGACGATTTGTTTCTGGCGCAGCATATAGGCGTCGCGCGCGGCTTCCTGGGGCTTGACGCTCTCCATCCGCCGCGACACCGCGGCATCGAGAATGCCATCGCCGATCGCCTGATGCTGCAACGCGACCCAGCGCGCCGCACCGCTGGCGGGAAACAGCGGCAGGGCTTCGCCAATCGTATCGAGATATTCACAGATCACCGGGCTGTCGAACAGGGCAAACCCGTCCGGCGTGACGAGGCACGGCACTTTCGAC
Organism: Acidiphilium sp. 34-64-41; assembly: GCF_002282635.1. NCBI lineage: Bacteria > Pseudomonadati > Pseudomonadota > Alphaproteobacteria > Acetobacterales > Acidocellaceae > Acidiphilium > Acidiphilium sp. 34-64-41. The sequence goes on from NZ_NCJX01000022.1 coordinate 51,541, forward strand.
AACGGGTTGGCGGCGACCAGCGCGGCCGGGCTTTCGTGCGGATTGGTCGGGATTTTTTCGAGCTGCGCCTCGATGCCGCGCGCCATGGCGCAGGCCATCACCTTGCGAACATAGGGGCTGGTGGCAGAGTAGAACAATTTCATGGCCGGGACCTTTTGCTGGCGATCGCTCGATCGTGTGGGCTAAGCCATACAGGGCGGGCACGCTTGGGCGCAAGGTGACGGGGCGCGGGGGCAAGGGAAGGGTAAGGTCTTCTTTTTTGTGAACAAAAAAGAAGCAAAAAAAACTCTGTTAATCTGGGCCCGTGGCCGTGAAACCGCCCGCGCCCCAGAGTCAGAAAGTTTTTTGCTTCTTTTTTACAAAAAAGAAGTTCTAACCTGATCCTAACGCGCGCGCACGACGTTCCAACCGGTTTCAGCGACAGCGATGCACATGTCGTGCATGCGTCCCGCGCGTTCATCCGCCGCGTTGCCGGCGAGGGAGCGGGCGTAGACGCCTTCGACGATCGCGGCGGAGCGGAAAAGCGAGAATCCCATGAAGAACTGCCAGTGTTCGATCGCCGCGCGCCCGGTCAGGCTGGCGTAGAGGGCGAGCGCTTCGGCCTCGCTCATCAGCCCCATCGCGGCGACATCGATGCCCTGGTAGCCAGCCATAGCGGGACCCGATCCGGGCGGCAGGTGGTAGGACATGCAGCAATAGGCGAGGTCGGCGAGCGGATGGCCGAGCGTGGACAATTCCCAGTCGAGCACGGCCGCGATGCGGGGTTGGTCCTGATCGACGACCATGTTGCCGAGCCGGAAATCGCCGTGCACGATCGCGGTTTCGTCGCGCGCGGGGATGTTCGCACGCAGCCACGCGATCAGGTTGGTCATGGCCGGCAGGTCTTCAGTTTTCGAGGCCTCGTATTGGCGGGTCCAGCGATCGATCTGGCGGGCGACGTAATTGTCCGGCCGGCCGAAGCTTTCGAGCCCGACCGCACGGTAATCGACGCTGTGCAGCGCTGCGATCGCCTCGATCAGATTGCGCTGGATCGCCCCGCGATCGGACGCGCTGACGCCGGGCATCATGACATCGTGGAACACCCGACCTGCGACATGCGCCATGAGGTAGAAGCTCGTGCCGATAATCGTTTCGTCGTCGCAGTAGTGCAGCATCGGCGCGACCGGCACGGCGGTGGCAGCGAGCGCGCTCTGGATGCGGTATTCACGGTCGATCTGGTGGGCCGAGGGCAGCAGCGTGCCGGGTGGTTTTTTGCGCAGCACGTAGCGCTGGCCCGATGCCTCGATCAGATAGGTCGGGTTCGATTGGCCGCCCTGGAACTGGCGAATGACGGCGGGCGGCGTGAAGCCCGCGATGTGACGGGCGAGATAGTCGGTCAGCCGCGCATCATCGAGGCGATGCTGCGGCAGAACCTCAACCAGTTTCGGTGCCGATGCGTCATTCATGCAAGTTTCCTCCGCTTGGGAGGGAGCATCCTGATCGCGCCACGGCGTGTCAAGCTTGCGGCGCAATGCCGCATGGGGGACTTGCGTAACGCAAGGGCAAGCCGCACAATCGGGGAAAATTGCACGATGATAAGGGAAATGCCGCTATGGACTTCGACTATTCCACCAAGACCGAGGCCTTGCGCGCGCGCGTCGCGGATTTCATGGCGGCGCATATCTATCCGAACGAGCAGGCGCTGTTCCATACCGCGCACAGCCAGGCCGACCGCTGGCAGCCGCTCGCTTTGTTAGGCGAGATCAAGCAGAGGGCCAAAGCCGAAGGGTTGTGGAATCTGTTTCTGCCGCAGTCCGAGCATGGCGCCGGGCTGACCAATATGGAATACGCGCCGCTTGCCGAAATCATGGGGCGCAGCCCGTTCGGGCCTGAGGCGTTCAATTGTTCGGCGCCCGATACCGGCAATATGGAAGTGCTGACCCGCTATGCGGCGGCGGAGCACAAGGAGCGGTGGTTGAAGCCGCTGCTGGCCGGCGAAATCCGCTCGGCTTTCGCGATGACCGAGCCGCGCGTGGCATCGTCCGATGCGACCAATATCGAGACCGAGATCCGGCGCGATGGCGATGAATATGTCATCAATGGCCATAAATGGTGGATCTCCGGCGCGCCGGATCCGCGCTGCCATGTGCTGATCGTGATGGGAAAATCAGACTCGACCAACCCGGATCGACATAAGCAGCAATCGATGATCCTGGTGCCGTTTCCCCATCCCGGCGTCACCATGAAGCGTGCGCTGCCGGTGTTCGGCGATGATGATGCACCGCACGGCCATGCCGAGTTGATTTTTGACAATGTGCGCGTCCCGGCCGCAAACATTCTGTTAGGCGAGGGCCGCGGCTTCGAAATTGCCCAGGGCCGGCTTGGGCCGGGACGGATTCACCACTGCATGCGCTCGATCGGTGTTGCCGAACGCGCGCTGGAACGCATGATCCGCCGGCTGGAATCGCGCACCGCGTTCGGCAAGCCGGTTGCCGAGCAGAGCGTCTGGCGTGAGCGCATCGCGGAATCACGGATCATGATCGATCAGGCGCGGCTGCTGACGCTGAAAGCCGCGTATATGATGGACACGGTCGGCAACAAGGGGGCCCGGGCCGAGATTGCGATGATTAAGGTGGTGGCACCGAATATCGCGTGCAAGATCGTCGATTGGGCGATCCAGGCGTTCGGCGGCGGCGGGGTGGCGGATACCTGGCTGTCGAGCTCCTACGCCCATCAGCGCACCTTGCGACTGGCGGATGGCCCCGATGAAGTCCACCGGGACCAGTTGGCGCGGTTGGAACAGCGCCGCTATCAGAACACCGATCCGGCACGGTCGGGCGGCTATCCGAACGTGATGATCGCGGATGGATTGTCCGAACCGGGATTGCCGCTCTAATGCGCGCAATCGTCTGCGCGGCATGGGGCGGGCCGGAGACGCTGCAGCATCGCGAGATTGCCGATCCGGTCGCACGTGAGGGTGAGGTCGTCATCAAAATTCATGCTGCGGGCGTGAATTTTCCCGATGTTCTGATTATTCAGAAAAAATATCAGGTCCAGCCGACCCTGCCGTTCACCCCGGGCGCGGAAGTGGCAGGCGAGATCGAGGCGGTTGGCGAAGGCGTGACCGACTTCAAGATCGGCGATCGCGTTCTAGCCTTGTGCTCGACCGGCGGGTTTGCTGAGAAAATCGCGCTTAATGCGCATCTGTGCGTGCCGATCCCTGACCATGTGCCCTACGATGTCGCCGCAGGCTTCATTCTGGCGTTCGGCACCTCGCACCACGCGCTGATCGATCGCGGCGGCGTTAAGCAGGGCGATACCGTGCTGGTGCTGGGTGCGGCCGGAGGCGTGGGGCTGGCGGCGGTCGAGATTGCGAAGGCGCGCGGCGCGAAAGTGATCGCCGCTGCCTCGAACGATGCCAAATTGGTGATCTGCCGCGACCGCGGCGCCGATGCCACGATCAACTACAGCACCGAGGATTTCCGCGCCGCGATCAAGACACATACCGAGGGGCGCGGGCCCGATATTATTTTCGACCCGGTCGGCGGACGGTTTGCCGAACCGGCGTTCCGTTCGATTGCCTGGCGTGGCCGGTATCTCGTCATCGGCTTTGCGGATGGTGAAATCCCTAGCCTGCCGCTTAATTTACCCTTGCTCAAAGGGGCTTCGCTGGTGGGCGTGTTCTGGGGCGATTTCGCCCGGCGCGAGCCCAAGAACCAGATCGCGATGATGCAGGATTTGTTCGCGATGTTGCAGAACGGCCAGATCCGGCCGCTGATTTCGAAGGCCTATCCGCTGGCCGACACGGCGCAGGCGCTGCAGGACATGGCGGACCGCAAGGTGACCGGAAAAATCGTGGTGGTTCCATGAAGATTTTCAAAGATCGCATCGCCGTCATTACCGGGGCGGGCAGCGGCTTCGGGCGCGAGTTTGCCCGGATTGCGGCGGCACGGGGGATGAAACTGGCGCTGGCGGATATCCAGCAGGACGCACTCGATGCCATCACCGCAGAGCTTCAAGCTGCGGGTGCTGCGGTGATCGCGCATCGGCTCGATGTTAGTGACGCCGATGCGATGGATGGGTTCGCCGCCACCGTGTTCGATACCTTTGGCCATGTGCATCTGCTGTTCAACAATGCCGGCGTCGGCACTGGCGGCTTGATCTGGGAACATTCTGTTGCCGATTGGCAATGGGTGCTCGGGGTCAATCTGTGGGGTGTAATCCACGGTGTGCGCTGCTTCGTACCGCGCATGATCGCGGGCAAACATGAAGGTCATATCATCAACACCGCCTCGGTCGCAGGGTTGCTCTCGGCGCAGACGATGGGGCCGTACAATGTTTCGAAGCATGGCGTGGTCACGCTGTCCGAAACGCTGTTTCAGGATTTGCGGATCACCGGATCGAAGCTCGGTGTTACTGTGCTGTGCCCAGCCTTCGTCGATACCGGCATCAAGGATGCCGGGCGCAACCGGCCGACGGGTCTGACGAACACGACGCCGGCTACCGAGAGCCAGCGGCTTGCCGACGAACAGACGCGCAAGGCGGTGACTTCGGGGCGGCTGAGTGCTGGTGATGTCGCGGCAAAGACCTTTGCGGCGATCGAGGCGGATCAGTTCTACTGCCTGACGCATCCCCGGATTCTGGGATCGGTCGAGTTGCGGCTTGCGGATATCTTGGCACAGCGCAACCCGACCGATCCGTTTTCCTTCAAGAAAGACGTGGCGTTTACCGCGCCGGCCTGAACCGGCTCAGAAATGCTGCCAGCCTTGCCGGGCGAAATGTAGAGGGGTGCCTGAAGCATCGTTGATGATGATGTTGCTGTGCGCGGCGGTCATTGTGCCGATCCGCGTCAGCGGCACCGTGCCGCACGCGGCGCGCAGCGCAGGCTCGGCCGTGGCGGGTGCGGCCAGGATCAATTCGTAGTCATCGCCGCCGGTCAGGCGCGTTTCGAGCCAGGCATCGCCGGCAGCGCGCGCGGCGGATGATTGCGGCACCAGCGCCGCCTCGATCACCGCGCCGAGGCGTGCGTTGGTGCAGAGATGCGCGAGATCCTGGATCAGACCGTCGGACACATCGATCGCGGCATGAACCGGGCCCGCGAGCGGCAGGCCTATCCTTGGTTCTGGCAGCAAGCGGCGCGTGGAAAAAAAACCGCCCGGGTCAGCGATGTTGCCACGCGCCGCCTCCAGCCCCAGCACCGCATCGCCGATCGTGCCGGTCACGAAAATCGCATCGCCGGACCGGGCACCGGTGCGTAGCAGCGCCGTGCCGGGTGCTACGTGCCCGATCATGGTGACCGATGTCATGATCGGCCCGGTGGTCGAGGTGCTGTCGCCGCCAAACAGCGTGATGTTATAGGTGCGCTGATCCTGCGCCAGACCATCGGCAAAATCAGCAAGCCACGCCTGCGGTGTTGCCGCGCGCAACGCCGTGGTCAGCAAATACCCGATCGGCGCCGCACCCATCGCGGCGAGATCGGACAGGTTGCGGCGCAGCAGTTTGCGGGCGACGCAATCGGGCGGATCGTCGGGCAGGAAATGGATGCCTTCGATCATCTGATCGACGGTGAGCACCAGTTGCCGGCCCGGCGGCGGCGACCATACCGCCGCGTCATCGGTCAGGCCGAGCGCTGCTTCGTTCGCCAGGGGCGCGAAATATCGCGCGATCCGGTCGAACTCGCCGCCGCTCACCCGGCTTCGGTCTCGGCGAAATCGTTCGGGCGCAGAATCCGGGCCATGCGGTCGAGCACGGCGTTGCCGAGTTGCACGGCGTCCTCTTTCAAAAATCCGTGGGCAACATCGAGATATTCGTTGATCACGACCCGGGGCGGCGGCCCGTCGGTCATCCATAACTCGGCCCCGCCGGCGCGCAGCAGGGCGCGCAGCACCGGGTCGAGCCGCGCCATCGGCCAGGCTTCGGGCAGCAGGCTAACAATCATCGGGTCGATCACATCCTGCTGTTCGGTCGCCACACGCACGATGCGACCGAACAGCGGCGCATGCGCTTCCGGTACCCGGCCATCGGCCACGCCGGGCTTGCCGGGTAGCGCGCCGATGCGGTGGCGGATGAATTGTTCGATGACGGTTTCAGCCGTTTCGCCGTTCTGCTCGCATTGATACAGCGCCTGCACGGCGGCGACACGTGCGAGCGTGCGCGGCCGCACGCCCTTGCCCGATGCCGCGGTCATGCCGCCCCCAGAAGGCGTGCGAGCGCGATCTGCCTGAGGCAGGCGGCGGCGGCTTCCGCACCTTTGTTAGAGCCAGTCTCGGCCGACCGCGCCTCGGCCTGGGCGATGGTATCGACCGTCAGCAGCGCGGTGCCGAGGCAGATGCCGTATTGCACGGCGACGTTCATCAGCCCGTTCATGGCGGTGCTGCAGATGTAATCGTAATGATCGGTCTCGCCGCGCACGACGCAGCCGAGCACGACGAAACCATCGAACGCTTGTTTGCCGCGCAGCGCGATGCGCAGGGCCTGGGGAAGTTCGTAGGCGCCGGCGACATCGATGGTCTCGACCGTGGCGTTCGCTTCGGCCAGCAGGGCCCCCGCCGCAGTGGTCATGCCATCGACGATATCGCGGTAATATGGCGCGCGGATTATCAGCACATGCGGTGCGCCCCCCGGCACGACCGGCACAATGGGTGCCAGGGCATCGGCGGTGCTCATGGTGTTGCCTTGCCCTCGATCGGCAGTTGATCGACGATGTTCAACCCGTAGCCCTCCAGCCCGATAACGGCCCGCTTGTGATTCGATAACAAAATCATGTCGTGTACGCCAAGATCGGTCAGAATCTGTGCGCCGATGCCGTAGTCACGCAGCACGGTGCCGGTGCGCGCACCGCCCATGATCTGGGCGAGGCGCGTCGAGATCGCATCGGGCCTCGCCTCGCGGATCAGCACGACGACCCCCCTGCCCGCCTCGGCGATCTGTGCCATTGCGCGACGTAGGTCGCGAATATGATCGCCGCCGAGAATATCGTCGATCGTACTGATGGCGTGCATCCGCACCAGCACCGGTTCAGCCGCCGCAACATCGCCCTTCACCAGCGCGAGATGCTCGACGTGATCGACGGTGTTTTCGAAACTGACCATGCGCCATTGCTGGCCGGCCCCATCGGTCAGCGCGCCATCGCCGGTCCGGCGGACCAGTTTTTCGACGCGCCGGCGATAGCCGATCAGATCGGCGATCGTGCCGAGTTTGAGGTTGTGATATTGGGCGAAACTCACAAGGTCGGGCAGCCGCGCCATCGTGCCATCTTCGTTCATGATCTCGCAGATCACGCCGGCCGGGGTGAGGCCGGCGAGCCGCGCGATATCGACCGCGGCTTCGGTGTGGCCGGTGCGCACCAGCGTGCCGCCGTCACGCGCCATCAGGGGGAAGATATGGCCGGGTGTCGCGATATCGGCAGCACTGGATTCCGGATTGATCGCGACCGCGATGGTGCGCGCCCGATCCGCCGCCGAGATGCCGGTGGTCACACCCTCGCGCGCCTCGATCGAGACGGTGAAGGCGGTTTCGTGGCGCGAACCGTTCGATTGCGCCATCATTTTCAGGCCCAGCGTCTCGCAGCGCGCCTTGGTCAAGGCGAGGCAGATCAGGCCGCGCGCGTGTTTCGCCATGAAATTCACCGCATCCGGCGTCGCGAACTGGGCGGGGATCACCAGATCACCTTCGTTTTCGCGGTCTTCGTCATCCACCAGGATGAACATGCGCCCGGCGCGCGCTTCATCGATGATTTCCGCGGCCGAGGACAAATAGGTCTGCAGCGATGCCGTCTGCAATGCGTTCATCTTGCTCTGATCCATCACGAAACCTCCGCCAGCCGCGCGACATAGCGGGCCAGCATGTCTATTTCGACGTTCACCGCATCCCCTACCGCCAGCGTGCCGAAATTGGTGACGAGTTCGGTATGCGGGATGATATTGACGCCGAAGGTGTTGCCCTCGACCTCGTTGACCGTGAGTGACACGCCATTGATCGCAACGCTACCCTTGGGTGCGATGAACCGCGCGAGCGCCTGCGGCACGCTGAACTGCCAGCGGGTCGAGCCGTGTTCCGGCGTCATCGATATCACCGTGCCCAGACCATCGACATGGCCGGATACTACGTGGCCGCCAAGTTCATCGCCCATCCGCAGGGCGCGCTCCAGATTGATCGGGCTCTGTTCGGTCCAGGCGCCGAGCGTGGTCTTGGACAAGGTCTCGCCCGAAACGTCGACCGCGAACCAGTCGCTGCCAGCCTCGATCACGGTGAGGCAGCAGCCGGAGCAATTGATCGAGGCACCGAGCGCGATCCGGTCGAGATCCGCCCAAGCGGCATTGCGATCCGGCACGCCGATCACGAAGCGCGCGTCGCGCTCGGCGGTCGGCGGGGATTTGCTGGTCAGCCGCCCGACGGCGGTGATGATCCCGGTAAACATCAGTCCTGTCTCCGATAGGTTGCCAGGCGGTCCGCACCGCTGGCATTTGCGCTCAGCATGGTCAGTCGTTTCGCGGCGGCGAGTTCCGCAACGCCGAACCCGGCGATGGCGGCAATACCGTCGCCGCCGATCACCAGGGGGGCGGTGAACCAGGCGATCTGATCGACCAGATCGGCACGCAGCAACGAGGCCGCAAGGGTGCCGCCGCCTTCGACCAATAACCGCGTGATGCCCGCGGCACCGAGTGCCCGCAGGGCCGCCTGCGGCTCGACGCCGATTTCAGCGGCGGGCACCGCGAACAGGCGTGCGCCGAGGGCAGCAAAGGCATCATGCCGGGCGGGATCGGCGCCGTCGCGATGGATGATCCAGAGCGGATGCGCGTCGGCGCCGCGCGCGAGGCGGCTGTTCAGGGGCAGGCGCAGATGGGAATCGACCACGATGCGGATCATCGGCGCCGCGCGAAACCCATCGATCCGGCAGGTCAGTTCCGGATCGTCGGCCAGCGCGGTGCCGACGCCGATCATCACGGCGTCATGCGACCCGCGCAGCGTGTGGGCGGTGCGGCGGGACGCGTCGCCGGTGATCCATTGGCTGTCGCCGGTGCGCGTCGCGATGCGGCCATCCAGCGAGGTGGCGAGTTTCAGCGTGACGAGCGGCTGGCCGCGCTCGATCAGCGAGACAAACCCGGCGTTCACCGCCAGCGCCGCCGGCATCCCGACACCCTCGGTCACCTCGATGCCGGCCGCGCGCAGCATGGCGAGTCCCGCACCGTTTACCCGTGGATCGGGGTCGCGCATCGCGACGACGACGCGCGCCACCCCGGCATCGATCAGGGCTTGCGCGCAGGGCGGCGTGCGGCCGTGATGCGCGCAAGGTTCCAGCGTGACATATACAGTTGCACCGCGCGCCGCGGCACCGGCCATCGCCAGCGCCTGCGTCTCGGCATGCGGTCGCCCGCCGGTCGCGGTGCGGCCACGCCCCACGACCCGGCCGGCGTTGACGATGACGCAGCCGACGCTCGGGTTGGGTGCGGTCTCGCCCAGGCCACGCCGTGCCAGGCCGATGGCCGCGGCCATGCAGTCGGCATCGGTCATTTCGGCGGGTCCATCGCGCCGAGGAAGGTCTTGAAATCCTTGGCTTCGCGGAAGTCGCGATAGACCGAGGCGAAGCGGACATAGGCGACCGCATCGACCTCTTTGAGCGTGTCCATCACCAGTTCGCCGATCGCGGTGGAGGCAATTTCGGCATCGCCGGAGGCTTCGAGCTTGCGAACGATGCCATTGACGATCCGCTCGATCCGCTCGTCCTCGACCGGGCGTTTGCGCAGGGCGATCCGCACTGAACGGGCCAGCTTGTCGCGGTCGAAGGCGACCCGGCGCTGATCGGCCTTGACCACGACCAGTTCGCGCAGCTGCACGCGCTCCACCGTCGTGAAGCGCTGGCTGCATTGCGGGCAGAACCGCCGGCGGCGAATCGCACTGCCGTCTTCGCTCGGCCGGCTATCCTTGACCTGCGTATCGGCCTCGCCGCAGAACGGGCAACGCATCGGGCTTTACCGATAGATCGGAAAACGCTTGCAGAGTTCCAGCACTTTCGCACCGACGGCGGCTTCGACCGCGCTGTTCGCGCCATCGTTCGAGGCCGACAACCCATCGAGCACCTCGACGATATATTGGCCGACCAGGCGGAATTCGGCGGCACCGAAGCCGCGGGTGGTCGCGGCCGGCGTGCCGAGACGAATGCCGGAGGTCACGGCCGGTTTCGCCGGATCGAACGGGATGGCATTTTTATTCGCTGTCATGTGCGCGCGCTCGAGCGAGGCTTCGGCAGCCTTGCCGGTGACGTTTTTCGGCCGCAGATCGACCAGCATCAGATGCGAATCGGTGCCGCCGGTGACGATGTCGACACCGCCTTCGACCAGCGTCGCGGCGAGCACCTTGGCGTTTTCCGCCAGGGCTTTCTGATAGGCGCGGAACTCGGGGCGCAGCGCCTCACCGAAGGCGACCGCTTTCGCCGCGATCACATGCATCAGCGGGCCGCCCTGCAGGCCGGGGAACACCGCGGAATTGAACTTCTTGCCGAGATCGAGGTCGTTGCTCAGGATCATGCCGCCGCGCGGGCCACGCAGGGTCTTGTGGGTCGTGGTGGTGACCACATGGGCGTGCGGCAACGGTGAGGGGAATACGCCGGCCGCGACGAGGCCTGCGAAATGGGCCATGTCGACCATGAAATAGGCGCCGACCTCATCGGCCACTTTGCGGATGCGGGCGAAGTCGATCACGCGGGGATAGGCTGAGCCGCCGGCGATGATGATGCGCGGCTTGTGTTCGCGCGCCAGGCTTTCGAGTTCCTCGTAATCGAGCACGCCGTCTTCGCGGCGCACGCCATATTGCACCGGCTTGAACCATTTGCCGGACAGGTTCGGCGCCGCGCCATGGGTCAGATGGCCGCCGGCCGCGAGCGACATGCCGAGAATGGTGTCACCCGCGTTCAGCAGCGCCAGAAACACCGCCTGGTTGGCCTGCGCGCCGGAATGGGGCTGGACGTTCGCGTATTCGCAGCCGAACAACTGCTTCGCCCGGTCGATCGCGAGTTGTTCGGCGATGTCGACCGCGGCACAGCCGCCGTAGTAGCGCTTGCCGGGATAGCCTTCGGCATATTTGTTGGTCAGCACGGAGCCCTGGGCTTCGAGCACGGCGCGCGAGACGATGTTTTCCGAGGCGATCAGTTCGATGCCGTCCTGCTGGCGCGCCAGTTCCTGCGCGATGGCGGCGGCGAGATCGGGGTCGGTTTCCGCGAGGGATGCGTTGAAAAACCGGTCCATACTGGCAATCGGGGTCTGCTGGTTCATCGGGTCCGCTCCGGGTTGAGTTTCGCGAGCCGCAGATCGTGCCGCCCGCCTTGATAATCGGTCGAAAGGAAGGCGTGCAGCGCATCGAGCGCCACGACCTCACCGGTGATGCGCGCACCGAGGGCGAGCATATTGGCGTTGTTGTGCGAGCGTGACAACCGCGCTTCGGTCGCATCATGCACCTGGGCGCAACGGATGCCGGCGTGGCGGTTGGCGGCGATCGCCATGCCGATGCCCGAGCCGCAGACCAAAAGGCCGAGGTGTGCGTCGCCCGCCTCGATCCGGTCGCTCACCGCGTGCGCGATATCGGGGTAGTCGACGCTGGCGGGGCCGTTGGTACCGCAGTCGATCACGGTCCAGCCGGCATCGCGGGCCGCCTGGGCCAGCGTGTCTTTCAGGGCGTAGCCGGCGTGATCGGCGCCGACGACCAGGGTTTTCGCAATGCTCATTGCGCGGCTTTAGCACGTGGACCGTTTGGGGTGAAACAGGCCTTATTGCGCGGGCAGATGTGCCACGATGAGCGGCCAGAACGAGACAGAACTTGCGCAATTCGCCGCTTCGCGCGATGGCGTGATCACGGCCAGATACGAGGAGTTCTAGCATGATCACCGGCAGTTTCCCGACCACACGCCTCCGGCGCAACCGCGTCGATGCCTGGACCCGCCGGATGGTGGCCGAAACCACCCTGTCGGTCGATAATCTGATCTGGCCGATTTTTGTCCGCGCGGGCGATGGCGAACCGACGCCGGTGAGTTCGATGCCCGGCGTGGTGCGGGTCGGGCTCGATCGGCTGGCCGCGCATGTGGAGGAAGCGGCGAAGCTCGGGATTCCGGCGATCGCGCTGTTTCCCGCCACACCCACGGCATTGAAAGACGCGGAAGGCACCGAGGCGCTCAATACCGACAATCTGATCTGCCAGGCGGCGAGGCTGCTGAAGGCGGAGTTTCCCGATCTGGGGCTGATCGGTGATGTGGCGCTCGATCCTTATACCGATCATGGCCATGACGGCGTGCTGCGGGATAATTATGTCGCAAACGACGAATCGGTCGAGATTCTCGAGCGTCAGGCGGTCAACCAGGCGCAGGCCGGAATCGATATCATCGCACCGTCGGACATGATGGATGGGCGGATCGGCAGTATTCGCGCCGCACTCGATACCGAAGGGCTGATCCATACCAGGATCATGAGCTACGCGGCCAAATACGCCTCCGCGTTCTACGGCCCGTTTCGTGAGGCGCTGGGATCGAACGCGGCGCTGCGGGGTGACAAGAAGACCTACCAGATGAACCCGGCGAATTCCGACGAGGCGCTGCGCGAAGTCGCGATGGATCTCGACGAGGGCGCCGATATGGTGATGGTCAAGCCCGGGATGCCGTATCTCGATATCGTGCGCCGCGTGCACGATACATTCCATGTGCCGGTATTCGCCTATCAGGTGTCGGGCGAGTACGCGATGCTGGCATCGGCAATGGAATTGGGTCTGATCGACCGCGAGCGGGGACTATTGGAAACCCTGCTCGGCTTTCGCCGCGCAGGGGCTTCAGGCGTGTTGACCTATTTTGCGGTCGAGGCCGCGCGGCTGCTGAAGGCCTCGGCCGGCTGAACGATCGAACCATCCAGGGGCATTGCCCCTGGATTTTCAGTTCAGATGCGGCGACGGCCGCCGACCAGGGCGTGGTAGATCACCAGAACCACTACCGCGCCGATCACCGCGACGATTAGACTATAGATATTGAAGCCGGTGACGCCGACGCTGCCGAAGGCGTTGAAAATGAATCCACCGACGATCGCACCGATGATGCCGAGCACCATGTCGAGTACGATGCCCTCACCCTGCTTGTTGACCAGTTTGCTGGCGATAAAGCCCGCGATCAGGCCCAGAACGAGCCATGCAATAATACCCATGTGAAGTTATCCCTTTGTCAGTTTGAAAAACGGCCGCCGACCGGCCCCGGCCGGTGGCAGCCATCGTCAGGAAAAAGCCCGGTTCAGCGCTTGACGGCGTCGCGAACCTTATCCTTGGCTTCGCCAACTTTGCCTTGAGCCTTGCCGGCCACCTGATCGGCCTTGCCTTCGGCTTCGGTCTGCTTATTGCCGGTCACCTTGCCGACGGCTTCCTTGACACTGCCTTTGACTTGCTTGGCGGCGCCTTCAACGCGATTATGGTCGACCATCGCTTCGCTCCTTGTCTCTGTTGTGCAGGGCCGGATCGAACCGGCCTTTCGTGCATCACAGATAGGCGAGCGAGCAAACGGATCGAGAGTGTGCCATCATGATTCTGGTAATATTACCAAAACAACATGACCCGTTCAGGCCATGCCGAGCGCGCGCCGATAGACATCGATCAGCATTTCCTGTTCCTCGACCTCGGCGGGTTCCTGCTTGCGCATACGGATCAACTGACGCAGCACTTTGACATCGAACCCGGCGGACTTGGCCTCGGAATAGATATCCTTGATGTCGGACGCCAGAGCCTTGCGCTCTTCTTCGAGGCGCTCGATGCGCTCGACGATGCTCTTCAACCGATCGGCGGCAATATTGCCGGTGGTTGCGTGGTCTGCGGTCGCCTGGTCAGCGGTATCGAATGCCATCGGGGATCTCCAGCCTGAGGGGAGCGGGCGGGATAGAGCCGCGCCGCGACCCGGTCAATGGCCTGTTGATCGGCCTTGGGGGTTCAATGACCGGACTTGGCCGCTGCGGCAAACGCAGCCTGCTGGGCCGGTGATGCGCCTTTTTGGTGCAGTGCCTGCCATTCCTTGTAGGGCATGCCGTACACGATTTCGCGCGCTGCCGGATCGGCGATGTCGATGCCGCGCTCGGCAGCCTCTTCGCGATACCAGCGGGAGAGGCAATTGCGGCAGAACCCGGCCAGGTTCATCAGGTCGATATTCTGTACGTCGCTGCGCTCGCGCAGATGCGCGACCAGGCGGCGAAACGCGGCGGCTTCGAGTTCGGTGCGGGCTGCATCGTCGATTGTGGTCATGTCCATAACGTCCATCTCCTTACCGGTGCGGCGTGTGGTCAGGGCCGCACTTGTTTGCCATACGGTGGTCTAGCAGAACCAGCGCTCCAGCGCGACCAAAGGGGACAAAAATGGCATCTCGGCTCAGGCGGCACCGGCGCACCAAAATCATCGCGACCCTCGGCCCGGCAAGCTCCACGCTCGAAATGCTCGGGCAGTTGTTCGAGGCGGGGGCCGATGTGTTCCGGCTCAATTTCAGTCACGGCAGCCATGAGGATCACGCAGCGCGGATCGAGATGATCCGTGCGCTGGAGCATAAGTTTGACCGGCCGATCGGGATTCTGGCGGATATTCAGGGCCCGAAGCTGCGCGTCGGCCAGTTCCGCGGCGGGCGTATCCAGTTGCAGACCGGTTCGGAGTTCCAGCTCGACCTCAACCCCGCGCCCGGCGATACGCGCCGCGTCAATTTGCCGCATCCCGAGATCATCGCGGCGGCCAGCATCGGCGCCACGCTGCTGCTCGATGACGGCAAGTTGCGCCTGCGCGTGCTGCGCAAACGAGAGGATCATCTGCTGACCGAAGTGGTCAACGGCGGCCCGCTGTCGGACCGCAAAGGTGTCAACGTGCCGGATGTGGTGCTGCCGATTCCGGCGCTGACCGCGAAGGACCGGATCGATCTGGAATTCGCCTTGCAGCATGGCGTCGAATACATCGGCCTGTCCTTCGTGCAGCGCGCCGAAGACGTGCTGGAAGCCAAGGCGATCGCGGCCGGCCGCGCCTTGATCATGACTAAGATGGAAAAACCCCAGGCGCTCGATAATCTCGATGCGATCATGGATGCGTCGGATGCGGTGATGGTCGCGCGCGGTGACCTTGGCGTGGAGTTGCCGCCCGAGGAAGTGCCGATCGCGCAGAAGCGGATCATCCGCGCGGCGCGCTCGCGCGGCCTGCCGGTCGTGGTGGCGACGCAGATGCTGGAAAGCATGATCTCGGCCCCCGCGCCGACCCGCGCCGAAGCCTCGGACGTCGCGACCGCGGTGTTCGACGGGGCGGATGCCGTGATGCTGTCTGCCGAAAGCGCCGCCGGCCAGTATCCGCGTGAAGCGGTGAACATGATGGATCGGATCATCGCGCGGGTGGAGCGCGACGAGGACTGGCGCCTCGGCATCGATGCCAAACGCCCCGATCTCGAGCATTCCTCGGCCGATGCCATCGCCCGTGCGGCCGACCAGGTGGCACATACTATCGGCGCCCGCGCGATCGCCGCCTTCACCAATTCCGGGGCCAGTGGGCTGCGGGTAGCGCGCGAGCGGCCGCATTGCCCGGTGATCGGCCTGACACCCTCGATCGATACCGCCCGGCGGCTCGCGCTGGTGTGGGGGGTGCACGCGCTGGTGACCGAGCAGGTATTTTCGATGACCGAGGCCGTCAATCTTTCGGTGCGGCTGGCGCGCCAGGAGGGCTTCGTTCAGCCCGGCGAGGAGTTGGTGGTGGTAGCCGGCGTGCCGTTCGGCCAGAGCGGTAGCACGAATGCATTGCGGGTCGCCAAGGTGTAGCGCCTGGGTTGCTTCGGTCCAACGACCACGGCAGTATGGGGCAAACTTAACGAGGGAACGACCATGATCACGATTTCTGTGCTGTATCCGCAAACCGCCGACGCCACCTTCGACATGGCCTATTATCACGCGACTCATATGAAGATGGTCCATGACCTCTGGGGCTCGATGGGTCTGCACGGCGCACGCGTGATGAAGGGCGTGCCCGGTCCGGATGGTGCCGCACCCCAGTTCGGTGTGATCACGCTGCTCGAATTCGAGAGCATGGCGGCGTTTGGCAAGGCAGCGGCGGCGCACGGCGCTGCGATTATGGGCGATGTTCCGAACTTCACCAATGTGACACCGGTGCTGCAGTTCAACGAGGCCGCGAGCTGAACGCCATAATTTACTTTACTTTTCGATAGTTCCAAGACTAAGTGAAGGCGGTCGGGACAATGCCCGGCCGCTTCGGTTCATTGTGTGGGGATTTTTATGCGCCGTACCGCCAGCCGCATCGCCTTCGGCCTCATCGCCGCGACGTTCATGGGCGGCAACGCCATGGCTTGCATGGTGCCCAGCACGCAGCAAGCGCTCGACGTCATCGGCCTGAAGAGCACGCTGATGGTCAGCGCCCTCACCTGCGACCAGCGCAGCGATTACGATACCTTCATGACCAAGTTCCACGCGCATATTCTGGACGAGCAGCATTCGGTGGATGCTTATTTCCGTGAGGAACATGGCCGGCTGTTCCATACCTACGAGGATAGTTACGTGACCAGCCTTGCCAATGTGCAATCCTCGGCGGGTATCCACGAGGGCAGCGAATTCTGCAATCAGAGCAAGACACTGTTCGGCCAGGTCCTTGCGCTGAATTCGCAATCCCAACTGGACGATTTTGCCCGCCAGACGCCGGCGATTCAGCCGATCGTGGTGCTCGAATGCGGCATCGTCGAAAGCAGCGCGTTCCGCCGGATGGAGCGCCTCGCGCCGAAGCCGTGATCTTGCTGGCCGGCGCGCCCAATTTTCGTGCCGTCGATGCCTTGCCCGCAAGCGGCGGGCGCAGGCTGCGGCACGGGATGGTTTATCGATCAGGTGCGTTATCGGCACTGACCGATACCGATATCGCAGCGATCGAACCGCTCGGCATCAAGCTGGTATGTGACCTGCGCAGTGCTGCGGAGCGCCGGCGGTTTCCGACTCTCTGGCCCGCGCTGGCACCCGCCCGAACCATCGCGATGCCGGCCGAAACCGACCGGGAAGCCGGCATGCAACCGCTGATCGACCGGTTGGCGCATGAACCTGGCCCGGACGGCGCGCGGCGGGCGATGCTCGACCTGTACGCATCATTGCCACGCCTGCTCGCACCGGCGCTGCAGGCCACACTCGAGGCCGCCGCGAGCGGCTGGGGCGTGCCGATGCTGCTGCATTGCCATGTCGGCAAGGACCGGACCGGCGTTGCGGTCGCGTTGATTCTGACCGCGCTGGGAATTGAACCGGCGGCCATTGCGGCCGATTACCGTGAGACCGCCAACCGGATCGACATTGCGGTTGAAACCCGCCACTTCGCACGGACCTTGGGAACGGTGCTAGGGCGTGTCATCGATCCGGGCACGCTGGATCAGTTGGGCCGCACCGATCCCGCCTATCTCGACGCCGCGTTCGCCGCAATCGACCAGACCTGGGGCGGACCCCAGGGGTATTTCGATGCCATCGGCATTACCGCCAGCGGCCGGGACCGGCTCCAGTCGCTGTTGCTGGCATAAAAAAACCCGGCCGAGACCGGGGTTTTTCAAAGTCATTCGAGCGAAAATCAGTTCAGGATGATTTCCACGCGGCGGTTCTGCGGCTCGCGCACGCCAGGGCCCGTGGGGACCAGCAGATGCGTTTCGCCGTAGCCCTTGATCACGATGTCGCTCTTCGGCACGCCATCGGTCACCAGCTGGGCGGCGACGTTGTCGGCACGGCGGTACGACAGCTTCTCGTTGTAGGCCGGTGTACCCGAGGTATCGGTGTAACCGTTCACGTTCAGGCTGGTCACATGAGTGGTCTGCGATGCCTTTGCGGCCTCGGCCACGATCTGCGTCGCACGCGGGGTCAGGTCGGCCTTGTTCCAGTTAAAGAACACCAGATAGGTCCGCGCCGGCGCTGGAGCCGGCGCTGCAACCGGGGTCGCCGCCGGCGCCGGCGGCGCTGGGGGCATCGGTGCGAACAATTCATAGTTCAAGCCGACCAGAACCATGTTGTTGGAATCTGGCCCGACCTTGAACGTCGCTGGAACGCCGCCTTCAGTGCCCTTGTAATGTTCATTGCCGACCGTCGCGAGGTAGCGATACTGCACGGTGGCGGACAGGCCGATTGCGCCCGGTATTGGGAACGACAGCCCGACGATCGCCTGATAGGCGAAAGCACCGGGTGTGCTGTTGATATAGGCACCGTTCGCCGGCGTCTTCACGTTGCGCAGATCCAAGAACTGGTAACCCACGCCGGCGCCGATGAAGGGGTAGATATAAGGGCTGCTGATATCGAAATCGTATAACCCGTTCAGCATCGCACCGTATTTGCGTTCGGTTCCGCTCGCAGGGACCTGCCCGATTGCACTGTCGACTTTGTGGGCCTGGTTGTCGAAGTAATCGCCTTCGAGTTCGACCCGGAACCCGTTGCCAAAGCCGTAACCCACCGACGCCTCGCCGGTGAAGCCATTTTTGAACAGAGTGCGCTCATGCAGGTTGGTCTCGACACCGCTGATCGCGTAGCCTTTGGTCTCGCGGCCGTTCATGACATTGTAACCGATGCCCGCGCTCACGTAGGGGCCGGTGACCGGTTGGGCACTGGCGGCGATCGGCAACAGGAACAGGCCCGCGACAACACTGCTCGCCATCAACATTTTGCGGAACTTCATTTACCGTCTCCTGATTTCCTGTCACGATCCTGCGCCGACGCGACGCCTCACGCTTCGCATAGATAGCATTGCACCAGCGCCAAATCAGGGTTGGCCGCAGGGTCCTGCGGGATTTGAACGCGGCGTTGCACCCACGCCACACGCAACCATGCCGATTTATCGATCCCCCATAAAAAAACCCCGGCCGAGACCGGGGTTTTTCAAAGTCAGTCGAGCGAAAATCAGTTCAGGATGATTTCCACGCGGCGGTTCTGCGGCTCGCGCACGCCAGGGCCCGTCGGGACCAGCAGATGCGTCTCGCCGTAGCCC
>NZ_NCJX01000096.1:0-9850 GCF_002282635.1 Acidiphilium sp. 34-64-41
CGATGATCGCAATCAAACGGAATCCATGATCGCGATCCACCGGAATCGATGATCGCGATCAAACGGAATCAGTGATCGCGATCCACCGGAACGCGCAGATAGCCGAAGCCCGAATAGCCGAACCCCGAATAGCCGAACCCGCCATCATACGGATACGCCGGATACGATCCGCCGAACCCGACTACAGGGGCAGGCGTGCAGGCCGGCGCGACGCTCGATTGCCCGCCCGCCGGTGTCGCCTGCGTCCCGGTCGCCGGCGCGCCGGGGTCGGGCGGCGGCGGCCCGGGCGGACAATAACCGCCGGGCGGCACATACGCGCAGCCGGCCAGGGCGAGAAACCCAGCCAAAGCCACGCAACGGCCCGATGATCGCAGGATGTTCATAAACATAACTCACTTCAACGCCTTGCCTCATGAAGTGGATCGCCCGCCGCGCGGTGCAAGTCTGCGCTCCCCTCCTGTGCGCCCAGCATGGTCGGACGCGCGCCCCAGCCGCAGGGTTTGAATTCACCTCCGCCCCACGCCACATAAGCGTCGACTGAGGGAGACAAGCCGTGCCCAAGCTGCCGCCCCCGCCGGCCCTGCTGGCAATCGCATCGATCCTCACCCTGGCCGGTTGCGCCCCGGCCGATCCGCCGCCCACCCCCACCGCCCTCTGCGCCGCCTTCGGCTACACAGCGGGCACAGCCGCATACGCAGCCTGCGTCCAGCGCCGCCAACACGACTCCGTCGCGCGCGCCCAGCAGGAGCAGGTCATGCGTCGCCTGATATCAGGCGCACCATAAGAAAACCTGATGTCAGGCGCGCCATAAGAAAACCTGATGTCAGGCGCCCCATAACCACCGGCCGACCTCACCGCGCCGGCACCACCAGCAGCGGCACCGCATCCGCCGCGATCATCGCCCGGAAACCCTCGCCAATCTCCCACCGATCAACCACATCGACCCGCCACGGCAGATCGGAGTCCGAAAACGCCTCGCGCAGCGCCGCCGCCTCGTCCAGGCTCAAACCCCGGCCGGCATCGATGATCAGGTCGAGATCAGAAAAGCGCCGCGCCCGCCCCGTCGCGCGGGATCCGAACACAGCGAGGCTGCTCCCCCCCGGCAGATGGCCTTGCAAAATGGCGGCGACGATCGCGAACTGCTCAGGCGTCAGCGCGATCGACCCCACACCCGTCACCCAACTCGAAGCCTAAGCGCATCGACCAGATGCTGCGCCTCGCTCAGAAATTCCGGAATGCCCGAAACAACCCGGCCTCGCCGCCCGCGCGGATCAGATCGGCAAACCCCATCTGGTCCAGCTCATCAGGCGACGCCGCGGCCTCACGCAAAAACCGCCGCAGCGTGCGATGGCAAAGCTCATAGGTGAACGCGAATCGCTGGATCAGACCGTCACGGATCTGCTCGTCCGCGGTGTCGCGCTCATAGCCCGCCAATCCTTCGCGGAGTCGCGCGGTTGGGTTGGTTAGTGGGGTGAGGTCGAGGGCCATGGCGCCAACAAATAATTCCAGGAAAGTCTTCTTTTTTGTGAACAAAAAAGAAGCAAAAAAAACTTCATGAACGGGGCCCGTGCCGCTTCAACCGCCCGTTCCCCAGGGTCAAAAAGTTTTTTGCTTCTTTTTTCCAAAAAAAGAAGCCTTTCTTCCGACCGCCTCAAGCACTCCCAGCCCGATCCTCCGCCCCGATCCCCAATTGCTTCAATTTCCGATGCAGCGCGCTCCGCTCCATCCCCACGAAATTCGCGGTCCGGCTGATATTCCCGCCAAACCGCAGCAATTGCGCCTGCAAATACTGCGTCTCGAACACATCCCGCGCCTCGCGCAGCGGCAACGCCATGATATCCGCCAGCGGATCGATCGCCAGCGCCCGCGGCGCATGCGCCCCGATTTCCACCGGCAGATGATCCGCCCGAAACGCCTCGCCGGCCTCGCCCGGGTGCATGATCATCAGCCAGTCCATCACGTTGCGCAGCTGGCGCACGTTGCCCGGCCAGTCATGCACCTGCAACGCCGCCAGCGCCTCGGATGACAGCACGCGCGGCGGCAACCCCGAAGTTTCAGCCGCCCGTTTGAGAAACAGCGCCGCGAGTTCGGGAATATCCTCGCGCCGCTCCCGCAGGCTCGGCACCCGCAGCGGCACCACCGCCAGCCGGTAATACAAATCCTGCCGAAACCGCCCCGCGCCGATCGCCGCCTGCAAATCCCGCGCCGAACTCGCAATGATCCGCAAATCCACCTTCACCCGCGTACTGCCGCCGATCCGCTCGAAACTCTGATCCTGCAACACCCGCACGATCTTGCCCTGGGTTTCCAGCGGCATGTCGGCAATCTCATCGAGCAGCAGGGTCCCGCCATGCGCGCGCTCCAGCACGCCCGCCCGGCGCGGCTGCGCGTTCGGATCAGCACCAGCCTCGGTGCCGAACAACTCCACCTCGACGCGTTCAGGCGCCAGAATCGCACAGTTCAGCACCACGAACGGCCCGTCCGCGCGCTTGGACTGGGCATGGATCATCCGCGCCACCACCTCCTTGCCCGCGCCCGCCGCACCCGACAGCAACACCCGCGACCCGGTCGGCGCCACTTTCTCGATCGCGTGGCGCAGCCCGGTAATCGCCGCACTCGACCCCGTCAGGTCGGAATTCGCCCCCACCCGTAACCGCAATTCGGCATTTTCCGAAGCGAGTTTCGCCGCCTCCAGCGCGCGCTGAATAATCAGCAGCAGCCGGTCCGATTTGAAGGGTTTTTCGATGAAATCATACGCGCCGAACTGAATCGCGTTCACCGCCATCTCGATCGTGCCATGGCCCGAAATCATCACCACCGGCACCTCCGGCGCTTCGGCCTTCATGATCTGCAAAATCCCGATCCCATCGAGCGGCGAGTTCTGCAACCAGACATCGAGCACCACCATCGATGGTTTTCGGTCCCGGAACGCCGCCACGGCATCGTCCGAAGTGCCCGCATTCCGCGTGGTATAGCCCTCATCGCGCAAAATCGCGTCGATCAGCAGCCTGATATCCGGCTCGTCGTCGATGATGAGTATTTCGGACATTGTCCCCCTTAATCGGCTTTCAAACTCAGCGTTACCACCGAACCGGGCAATCCATCCCGATCCGCCAGCTCCAGACCACCGTGATGATCTTCCATGATCTTGCGCACAATGGCGAGACCCAGGCCGGTGCCCTTCGGCTTATGGGTGATATAGGGCTCCACCAGCCGGGCGCGATCCTGCGTGGGTAGGCCAATGCCATCATCGATCACCGCGATATCATGCGTCGCGCCGCCCGGCGTAATCCGCAAGGTCACATGACCGTGTGCAGTACCGCGCTCGATGTTATCGGGGCGCATCGCAATCGCATCGGCGGCGTTCTGCAGCAAATTGGTCAGCGCCTGGCCGATCAGCCGTGCATCGCAGCGCGCCCGCGGCGCCGGATCGGGGCACTCCACCACCCAGACGATGCCGGGATGCGCACTGCGCTGCAAAATCACCGCCTCGCGCGCAATCCGCCCCAGATCCTCGGATTTGATGATCGGCTGCGGCATCCGCGCAAACGCCGAAAATTCATCGACCATCCGCCCGATATCACCGACATGCCGCACGATAGTATCCGCGCATTGCGCGAAACTCTCGGGATCGGAGGTAATCTCGCGGGTAAACCGCCGCTTCAGCCGCTCGGCCGAAAGCTGAATCGGGGTGAGGGGGTTCTTGATTTCATGCGCGATCCGCCGCGCCACATCCGCCCAGGCCGCCTTGCGCTGGGCCGATTGCAGTTCGGTGATGTCATCGAACGTGACAACAAACCCGGTCGCCCGCTCACCCTTCAAATCCGCACCGATCCGCACCAGAAACATCTGCTTGGCATTGGCCGCACCGTAGTCGATCTCGCCGGTCGCCGGTTTTTCCGGCGTCGCGCGCGCCTGGTCGAGCAATGGTGCGAAATCCGGCAACAAATCCACCAACGGCGTGCCCAGATGCGCCAGCAGATCGATGCCGAGCAACACCGAAGCCGCCCGGTTCGGCAGTTCGATCCGCCCGCGCGGATCGAGCCCGATCACCCCGGCCGAAACCCCGGCCAGCACCGTCTCGGTAAACCGCCGCCGCTCATCGATCTGGCCATAGGCGTTCATCAACTCGGCGCGCTGCTCGGCGATTTGCCCGGTCATCCGGTTGAACGCGCGCGACAACCCCGCAACGTCATCGCCCGAATCGCCCTCGGGCACCCGCACCAGATAATCGCCCGCCCGCACCCGCTCCGCCGCCTCGATCAGATACGAAATCGGCCGCGCGATCTGATTGGCGAACACCAGCCCGATCAGCGACGCGCCGGACAGCACCAGCAACGCCACGGTCGCGAAAATCAGCGCGAAAAACAACTCGAATTGTGCCCGGTGATGCTCCAGCCGGTTGTATTCCGCCAGCGCCTGCCGCGTCCGATCGACATGCGCCAGAATGCTCGGATCGAGCGGCCGCTCGACCATCAGCATCAGCGTCGGCGTCGCCTCAAGCTCGACCACGGCACTTTCCAGCGTCGAATCCGGCGTGCTCCACACCGCGATCTGATGCTTCTCCGCCTCCGCCACCACCTCGGCCGGCGGCAAGGTCACCCCCGCACCGGCAAACAGCCCGGCCGAGGCCACCACCTTGTCGGTCAACGGCTCGAAAATCGCCGATTGGGTCAGCCCGTGCAACTCGGTCTGCGCCACCAGCACGTTCAGGAACCCCTGATTGAAAAAGTTCTGGGGATCACCGTAAAAAATCGGCCCGTTCTGGTTCAGATCATTGGCAATCGCCAGCGCATCGAGCCGGATGCTGTTCTTTTTCGCATCCAGATACCCCACCGCCACCTGCTGGCTCTCCGCCAGGGCGGTGCGCACCCGCTGATTGAACCAGGCCTGGATGCCCAGATTGAAGAACACGGCCGCAAAAATCGCGACCAATATCGCCGGCACCGCCGCCACGCCGCCGAACAGCAGCACCAGCCGCACATGCAGCCGCGCCCCCGCCGCGCCGCGCCGGCTCTCCATCACCACCCGCGTCACCCGCGCCACCAGCACGGTGATCAACAGCAGCAGGATCGAAATATCGCCGATCGCGAGCCCGAACGCCGCCCCCGAATGCAACTCCAGTTTGATGCCGCCCGCCAGATAGGCAAAACTGCCAATCCCCAGCGTCAGCGCCAGCGTGGCCAGCACCAGCGTCGAAACCCGCCCCAGCAGCACGTTCAACAGCCGCGCCCGCACCGGCGCATCGGCCGGCTCCGCCCGGTTGGTCATCTGGTCCAAACCAAAAACCCTTTCAGCCGACCCGCCGCGTCACCCCGATCTCGTGCTCGCGGATCTTCTTGCGCAGCGTGTTCCGGTTCAACCCCAGCATCGCGGCCGCCCTGATCTGATTGCCGCGCGTCTCACCCAGCACCAGCCTGATCAACGGCTCCTCGAACGCGGCCAGCACCCGGTCATACAGCACCCCATCCTCGCCCTTGTCGCGCGCCTCGCCCATCAGCCGCGCCACATGCCGCTCGATCGCGCGCTCCACCGCCTGCGGCGTATCCGGCGTCGCATCGCCGGCGTGCGGCGCCGCCTGGTCATGGCTAACCCGCTCGGCCAGCTCCGCCTCGACGATCTCTTCCGTGATCACCGATTGCGGCACCAGGGCCGAAAACCGCCGCATCAGATTTTCCAGCTCGCGCACATTGCCCGGCCACCGATACCCCGCAAGCCGCAGCATCGCCTCGGGTGCTAGCGTCTTGGCCGGCAGCCCCTCCGCCTGCGCGCGCCCCAGAAAATGCTGCGCCAGCAACGCAATATCCCCCGCCCGCTCGCGCAACGGCGGCAGGCGGATCGGCACCACATTCAACCGATAGAACAAGTCCTCCCGAAATTGCCCCGAGCGGATCAACACCCGCAAATCCCGATGCGTCGCCGCAACGATCCGCGCATTCGCCCGGATCGGCTGGCGCCCGCCCACAGTGGTGAACTCGCCCTCCTGCAACACCCGCAGCAGCCGCGTCTGCGCCTCGGGCGGCATATCGCCGATCTCATCAAGAAACAGCGTCCCCCCCGCCGCCTGCTCGAACCGCCCGATATGCCGGTTGGTCGCCCCGGTAAACGCGCCGCGCTCATGGCCGAACAACTCGCTCTCGATCAACTCGCGCGGAATCGCCGCCATGTTGATCGCAACGAACGGCCCCTGCCGCCGGCGCCCATAATCATGCAGCGCGCGCGCCACCAACTCCTTGCCCGAACCCGATTCCCCGGTAATCATCACCGTCAGATCGGTGGTGGTCAGCCGCGCGATCACCCGGTAAATCTCCTGCATCGAGCCCGAACGCCCGATCAACGGCAGATTATCCTCTGGCGCCTTCGAAGCCTCCACCGGCGCAGCCAGCGCCGGCTGCTTCAACGCCCGATCGACAATGCTCAGCAACTCACCCAAATCAAACGGCTTCGGCAAATACTCGAACGCCCCCCGCTGGGTCGACTGCACCGCGGTCAGAATGGTCGATTGCGCCGACATCACCAACACCGGCAATTCCGGCCGGATGCGCTTGATCCGCGGCACCAGGTCAAGCCCGTTCTCATCGGGCATCAACACATCGGTGATCACCAAATCACCCTCGCCATCCTCCACCCACCGCCACAGCGTCGCCGCCGAGGATGTCGTCCGCACCTGATACCCCGAACGCCCCAGCGCCTGGGTCAACACCGTGCGGATCGAACGATCATCATCGGCAATCAGAATCGTCGGCAAAGTCGTCATCAATGTTCACCCTCGCCGCGATCCTCGAACTGCGGCAGATGAATCCGAAATTCCGTGCGCCCCGGCCTGCTCTCCACGTTGATCAACCCTCCATGGTCCGCAACTATTTTCGCCACCAGCGCCAGCCCCAACCCGGACCCCGCCGCCTTGGTGCTCACGAACGGCTCGAACAGATGCCGCCGGATATCCTCGGGAATCCCCGCGCCATTGTCGCGCACCGCAATGAAAATCGGCAAATTCGGCTGCCCCCGCCCGCTCGAGGCCGCCAACCGCACCCCATGCTGAAACCCGGTCGCCAGATAAATCTCGCCATCCGCCCGCTCGGTCTCCGCCACCGCCTCCGCCGCGTTCTTGATCAGATTGAGCAGCACCTGCACCAATTGGTCCCGGTTCCCCAGCACCGACGGCAACGACGGATCATACGCCTCGACAAACCGGATCCGCGCCCCGAACCCGCTCTGCGCCAACCGCCGCACATGTTCGAGCACCCGATGCACATTGACCGCCTGCAAATCCATCTTCTTGTCGCCGAACACCTCGATCCGCTCGACCAAATCCTTGATCCGGTCCACCTCGTCCCGGATCAGCACCGCCAGTTCCCGGTCATCCGCCGAAGCGTTCGCCTCCAGCAACTGCGCCGCCCCCCGTATCCCCGACAGCGGATTCTTCACCTCATGCGCCAACACCGCCGCCATCCCGGTAATGCTCCGCGCCGCATTCCGCGCCGACAATTGCTGATCCAGCGCCCGCGCCGCCGAACTGTCCTGCAACGTCACCACCAGATGCCCCGGCGCATCCGCAATCGGCGCCGCCTGCAACGAAATCCCCCGCCGCGCGAACCGCGGCCCCTCGATCGACAGGTCATGCTCGGCAATCGGCGCCCCATCCCGCCGCGCCCGATCCAGCAGCATGAAAATCGGATGATCCGCCGGCAGAATATCGTGCAGCGGCTTGCCATACAAAAACGCCGAGGATGACCCGAACAACTCCTCCGCCGCGTAATTCACGAACAGAAACCGATCATCCGCATCCAGCTCGCACACCGCCAACGGCAACGCCGCCAGCAACCGCGCCGTCTCGACCGGCGCCTCAGCCCGCTTCAGCGCCGCCGCCCGCCGCCGAAACGCGCCGCGCAATCCACTCACGCGGCGTCCTGCATTTCATCACCCGAACCCGCCTCACCCTGCACCGCCCGCTCATAAAACCGCGCCACCAAATCCTCCACCGCCGCCGCCTCATCCAGCCGCATCACCGTCGCCCGAAACTCCGCCGCACCATACAGCCCCCGCGAATACCACCCGAGATGCTTGCGCGCCGCCCGCAACCCCGCCAACTCGCCATAATGCGCCCGCATCGCCCGATAATGCGCAATCAACACGTCCCGCTGCGCCTCCAACCCCGGATCAGCCACTACCCGCCCGCTCATCAAATAAGCCGACACCTGGGCCAAAAACCACGGCCGCCCATAAGCCCCGCGCCCGATCATCACCCCATCCGCGCCCGACCGCGCCAACGCCTCATCCGCCGCCGCCACACTCGTGATATCCCCATTGGCAATCACCGGAATCGACACCGCATCCTTCACCGACGCAATGAAATCCCAATCCGCCACACCCTCGTAAAACTGCTGGCGCGTCCGCCCATGCACACTCACCAGCGCAATCCCGACATCCTGCGCAATCCGGGCGAGGGCAGGGGCGTTCAAACTCGCCCGATCCCACCCCATCCGCATCTTCAACGTCACCGGCACATCCACCGCCCGCGCCGTCGCCTCCAAAATCCGCGCCGCCCGCGCCTCATCACGCATCAGCGCCGACCCGGCCATCTGTCCAACCGCCACTTTTTTCACCGGACAGCCGAAATTGATGTCAACAATATCGGCACCCCCCGCCACCGCAATCCGCGCCGCCTCCGCCATCGCCGCAGGATCACACCCCGCCAACTGCACCGAATTCGGCCCCGTCCCACCATCGACCGACGCCATCCGCAACGTCGCCGCATTTTCATGGATCATCGCCCACGACGCGATCATCTCCGAAACCACCAGCCCCGCACCCATCGACTTCACCAGGCGCCGAAACGGCAAATCACTCACGCCAGACATCGGTGCCAAAATAACCGGCACATCGATCACCACATCCCGCTCAGGCCGCCCATGCCCCGCCCGCAGCGTAATCGGCTTGAGTTTCGGCGTCATGCCCACATCGTTGCTCATGATTTAATCACTACTAGCCCAATCCTTGACGCGCAATGTCCCCAATCCTTCACCACCCCCCATCCTTGACGCGCAACCCCCCAATCGCCAAACCCCGCCCAAACCCGCCTCACCGGAGACCCAACCGCATGGACCTGAAAACCCTCATCGCCGCCGGCGCCATCCCCCGCATCGGCACCGGCTTCGACGTTCACGCCCTCGCCGAAGGCCGCAAACTCATCCTCTGCAACATCGAAATCCCCCACACCCACGGCCTCAGTGGCCACTCGGACGCCGACGTCGCCATCCACGCCCTCTGCGACGCCATCTACGGCGCCCTCGCCGAAGGCGACATCGGCCGCCACTTCCCCCCCAGCGAAGCGACCTGGAAAAACGCCGACAGCGCCCACTTCCTCCGCCACGCCGCCCAACTCGTGGCATCCAAAGGCGGCGCCATCACCAACGCCGATATCACCATCATCTGCGAACACCCCAAAATCACCCCCCACGCCCAAACCATGCGCACCCGCCTCGCAGACCTGCTGGAAATCCCCATCACCCGCATCTCAGTCAAAGCCACCACCACCGAAAAACTAGGATTCCCCGGCCGAGCCGAGGGAATCGCCGCCCAGGCGGCGGTGTGCGTATTGATGCCGACGGAGTAAGAAAGGAAGCTGTTCTTTTTTGTAAAAAAGAACCAAAAAACTCCTGTTTATTAATTAGACCAATATATAAAATAAGTGCAGTCAATAGAGTAGGAAAATTGTATGCAGCGAATTAATGTGGTTGGTACTTCGGCTACAGGCAAGTCGACCTTTGCCCGGGCGCTGGCAGAAAAGCTGGGACTGGCCTATATCGAGCTGGATAATCTGTTCTGGTTAGATGACTGGCAGCAAAGT
>NZ_NCJX01000097.1:0-13241 GCF_002282635.1 Acidiphilium sp. 34-64-41
CGCCGCCCCGAACCGCCATCTCGTCCCCCGTCAATCCTAAAATCATGGAGAATCAGAGCCGGTTCGAAAGGGCAAGTGAAATGTGTGAATGCCGTAGCCATCAAGGGGGGCAACCATCAAACGCTTCCGCTATGAGCGCCACCATGAACTACGCAGTCATCTCGACAACTTTGTCACCGCATACAACGACGCCAAGCACCTTAAGACCCTCAAAGGTCTCACTCCATACGAGTTCATCTGTAAAACCTGGACAAATGAGCCGAACCCATTCACCCTAAACCCGCTCCATGAATTGCCGGAACCAAACATCTAGCGTCAATGGAAGGTGCGCTTGGTGTATTTCCCGCCCCGAGATCCCACCACAGGCCGGCGAACGCGGTGATCGCCTCGCGCAGCGACGAGGCCAGAATATGTTCATCAGGCCCGTGCTGCTGGCAGCCGTTGTAGCTGTGCGGCACCCAGACCAGCGGCACGTCGAGATGATCGACGAACACATCGCCCGGCAGACCGCCGGCGGCGTTGGGAATGATCTGCACCCGACGATCGAGGCTGCGCGCGATACTGTCGGCGGCGAACCGCACCCAGGGGTGCGCGGGATCGGTGCGGCTCGCCGGCATGCGGATGCCGGCGCGCTCGATCCGCACCTCGGGAAATCCTGCCGCGTCGAGATGACGGCGCAGATCGGCTTCGAAGGTCGCGGGATCGGCATCGACGGTGTAGCGCAGCTGGCAATGCGCCCGTGCATCGGGTGCGACGGCGTTGACCGGATGGGCCGGCGTGCCAGAGGTCATGGCCAGCACAATGAAGCTGGTCCAGGCGAAGATTTTTTCCGCATCGGTCAGGCCCGGCTCGCCCCAATCCGGATCGATCGCGGCCGATTGGCCGCTGCCGCCGACCGGGCAACCCTCCAGCACGGATTTGGTCGCCGCCGGAATGCCGGCCTTGGGCAACCAGCCGGGCACCAGGATGCGGCCATGCCGATCACAGATCGAGGCCAGCGCATGGGCGAGAATCACCGCCGGGTCCGCCGCCAGGCCGCCCCAATGGCCGGAATGCACGCCGCCGCGCCGCAGCGAGACCAGCAGATCGAAATGGAACGTGCCGCGCGTGCCGGTGGCGATCGTCGGCAGATCGGGCAGGACGCGCGGACCATCGGAGGCGATCAGCACATCGGCCGCCAGCAGGTCGCGCCGCGCCGCGACGAAGGCACGCAGCCCGCGCGAGCCCTGTTCCTCGCTGGTCTCCAGGATCAGTTTGATATTGAACCCAAGTCGGCCCTGCCGTGCCGCAATCACGGATTCCAGCGCGGCGAGATTGACCGCGTGCTGGCCCTTGTTGTCGGCAGTGCCGCGACCGTACCAGCGATCGCCCTCGACCGTCAGCGCCCAGGGCGCAAGGCCGGGGCGCCATTGATCCTCGAGCCCGTGCACCGTGTCGCCATGGCCGTAGGTCAGCACGGTCGGCACGCCCGCCGCTTCGATCCGCTCGGCGAACAGGATCGGCCCGAAACCTGGTTCCGGGTTCGGATGCAGCGCGACGGTGAAGCCGAGGCGGATCAGCCAGGGGCGGATATGCGCGTCGAGATAGGTTGCGACATCGGCCGCACGATCAGGGTCCTGCGAGGTGCTGGGCACCGCGATCAGTTTGGCCAGCACATCCTGGAACCGGCCGGAGTCGAAGGCGTCGCGCGCGTGGGCGATGGCGGTGCTGCGTTCGCTCATGGTGCTACGCCCACCGGCACAGGTAGAAGCGCGGCAGTTCATCGGGGAACGGGGTGAACACGAGGTCTTTCGAAAAGGCGTAATAGGTGACGAAGGTGAACAAGGGTAGAAATTCCGCGCGTGCGCTGACGCGATGGATCGCCTCGGCGTAGTCCTTCAACCGCGCCTGCGGCGAGGTCACCGATCCGCCGGCTTCGACCAGTTTTTCCACGACCGGGTCCCTGGCATAATCGTTCGGGCCGCCGGCGAGGAAATACGGGAGAATCGCCGAGACGTCGTTGATCGAATAGCTACCCCAGCTTCCCATGGCGAGCGGTGCTTGGCCGGCCATCACCTTCTGGGTCATGGCGCCGACCTGAAGTTGCTGGATGTTGACCCTGATCCCGACGGCCTTGAGGTAGTTCTGTACCGCGGCGTTCCAGGATGGCAGCAGATACGTCACCAATGTAGTGGAAAAGCCGTTCGGGAATCCTGCTTCCGCAAGCAGTTTCCGTGCCCGTTCGGGATTGTACGGATAGGCCACGGCGGCAGATTCCTGGCAACCAAACTGGCTGGGATAGCAAGGGGCGGCGATCGGCGTGGAACCGCCCTGGACCAGATCCTTCGCCATCGCGGCACGATCGATCGCGCAGAAGATTGCCTGGCGGACTTTCAGTTTGGTCAGCGGATTATCCTTGCCGGTCCGCCCGGCGGCATCGATCGAAATATAACCAATCCGCATCGAGGGGGCACGTAGCGCGGTCTTGCCAGGCAGTTCCGACAGATTTTTGAACTGGTCGGGGTTGTACTGCCAGATCCAATCGGCCTGCCCGCTGATGAACGCGGTGAGTTCACCCGCCGCATCGAGCACTTCGGAGATTTTGATGGAGCGGATCGCCGGCCGACCTTTCGGACTGTCCTTGAAATAACCATCGAACCGCTCGAGATCGATCTCGCTGCTGCCGCTGACCCGGGTGATCCGGTAAGGGCCGGTGCCGATCGGCTTTTGCGAATAGGCCGCTGCCCCGACTTTTTCGCGATAGGTCTTCGGGTAAATCGGCAGCACCATTGCGAAATATTCCAGCGCCGCTGGAAAGACGCCCTTGAGTTTGAAACGGACCTGATCCGCGCTCAGTTTTTCGACGCCCGCGATGAACGAGAAATTGCTCGGCACCATCGCTTTCGGATCATGCAGCACGCTGTTGAAGGTATAGACCACATCGTCGACGCCGAACGGATCACCGTTGTGGAAGTTGACACCTTGCCGCAACGTAAAGTCGATCGTCGTCGAATCCGGCATCGTCCATGATGTCGCGAGCAGCGGGACGATCTTAAACGTGTGCGGATCGCGATAGACCAGGGTGTCCCACGCCTCGACCGCGACGATCAGCCCGGTGCGCAGATTGTTGCGATACGGATCGATATCCGGGATCGCATCGCGCCACGTGATGCGGAGCGTATCATCGGCCTTGTCGGCCCACGATGTGCGGGTGAGTGCGGGTAGCGCTACGGCGGTGGCGGCTGCGGTGTTGGTGAAGATCCGTCGCTTCATGTCAGGCTCCTGATGGGAAGATCGCGCGATTCGGCAAGGTCCGGAACGGGTCGTTCCGTTAGATGACACTCCACGGCGCCGCGCGGTGGTGGGCGATGGTTGCAGGTCGCCAGCGCGCGGGGGCAGCGCGGGTGGAACCGGCAGCCGGGGGGAATGTTGGAGGGATCGGGATAATCGTCGCCCAATGGCAGCACGGGAATGCCGAGCGCCGGATCGGGTGTCAGCACGGCGCTCAGCAGGGCGCGGGTATAGGGGTGGCTGGGATCACGAAAGATGCCCGAGATACATCACCGCCAGATCATCGGCGATATGCTCGACAACCGCGAGGTTGTGGCTGATGAACACGATGGTCAGCCCGAATTCCACGCGCAGGGCGGCCAGCAGGTTGAGGATCTGCGCCTGGACGGAAACGTCGAGCGCCGATGTCGGTTCGTCGCAGATCAGGATGCGGGGCTGGCCGATCAGCGCGCGCGCGATCGCCACGCGCTGGCGCTGGCCGCCCGACAGCTGCCCCGGATACCGCCGTGCGATATCGGCCGCGAGCCCGACCCGTTGCAGCATGTCGGCCACGCGGTCACGGCGTTCGGCGCGGCCGATGCCGCCCTCGGCGAGCAGCGGCAGGGCAATGATCGCGCCCACCGTTCGGCGCGGGTTGAGCGAACTCATCGGGTCCTGAAACACCGGCTGGATCAGGCGGGCGCGATCGCGCCGCGGTACGGCGGCGAGCGATCGGCCTTCGATGGTCACGCTGCCGGCGGTGGGGGAAAGCAGACCCAGCAGGAGGCGGGCCAGCGTGGATTTGCCGCAACCGGACTCACCGACGACACCGAGGACGCGCCCGGTGCCGACCGCGATCGAAACGTCGTCGACCGCGACAACGTGGCGCGGCGCGCCCAGCGCGCCGTCACGTTGCTGGAAACTGCGCGACAGGCCCGTGATTTCGATCGCGTTGCTCATGCCGTCGCCACCCATCCCGGGGACAACCGGCAGCGATAGATGTGATCGGGTCCCGCTTCGCGCTTGGCGACAGGTTCAGCGCAGACGGGCAAGGCCTCGGCGCAGCGGTCGCGGAACGCGCAGCCGATGAAACCGCTGCGGATCGCGGGCACGATGCCGGGGATACTTCCTAGTGTCTCGCCCTTGCGCACCCTGCCCGGTACGGGAATCGAGGCGAGCAGGCCGCGCGTATAGGGGTGGCTGGGTGCGGCGAACAGGGACGCGACCGGCGCCTGTTCGACGATTTCGCCGGCGTACATGACCGAAACCTGATCGGCGACACGTGCGACGACGCCGAGATCATGGGTGATCAGCAGCACCGCAAGTCCGAAATCCCGCTTCAGGTCGGCGAGCAGGTGCAGAATTTGCGCCTGCACCGTGACATCGAGCGCGGTGGTCGGTTCATCGGCGATCAGCACGGCAGGTTCGCACAGCAGCGCCATGGCGATCATCACCCGCTGGCGTAGGCCGCCGGACAATTGATGGGGGAACTGGCCAAGCCGCATCTCCGGGGCCGTAATGCCGACCCGGGCGAGCATTGCCGCCGCAGCGTCCACCGCGGTCGATCGGCTGTTGCCCCGGTGGCGGCGGAGTACCTCGATCATCTGCGAGCCGATCGTATAGGCGGGGTTCAGGCTGGTCATCGGCTCCTGGAAGATCATCGCGAGGCGATCGCCGCGCAGCCGGGCGAGATCGCGCTCCGCCAGACCGGTCAGATCGGTGCCGCTGAACAGGATGCGCCCGGCCTGGCGGCGCGCCTGACGGGGCAGCAGACCCAGCACCGACAGCGCCGAGATCGACTTGCCGCAACCTGATTCACCGACCAGGCAATGGGTCTCGCCCGGCGCCACCGCGAGGCTGATGCCGCGCACGACATGCAGCGGCCCAAAGGCGATATCGAGGCCTTCGATGGCCAAAGCGGAGGCCGATGCCGGGGTTGGTCTTTGCGCCTGGGCGGATTCGGATCGATGCGGCGCGGTGCTCATCGATCCGTCTCCGCGCCCAGCGCATCGCGCAGGCCATCGCCGAGCAGGTTGATGCCGAGCACGAGCACAAGCAGCGCGATGCCGGGGATTTCGATCACCCAGGGGGTGAAGAACATATAGTCCTTCGCCTCCGCGATCATGAGCCCCCAGGACGGCAGTGGCGGTGGCACGCCCAATCCAAGAAACGACAGCGCGGCTTCGAGCAGGATGGCGATTGCCATGTCAACGGTAGCGATCACGATGAGGTGATGGACGATGTTGGGCAGAATCTCGGCGAAAATGATCCGGCCGTGCGACGCGCCTGCGGCGCGCGCAGCGGCAATGTAGTCCTGGGCGCAGACCTGTCGCGTCGCAGCGCGCGAGACCACGGCGAAGCGCTCCCATAGCAGCAGGCCGATGGTCAGCATCACCACGGTGAGCGAGCTGCCGACCAGGGACACCACTGTCAGGGCAACCAGGATCAGCGGGATCGCGAGGCGGCAAGAGATCAGGAACATCACCACCCGATCGACCACGCCGCCAAAATACCCGCCGACGACGCCGAGGGTGGTGCCGATTGCGCCCGACAGTACAATGGTGGAAATCCCAATCAACATCGATATCCGTGCCCCCAGGATCAGGCGCGACAGGTAATCACGGCCCAATTGATCGGTGCCGAGGATATGAGCGTCCGAGCCACCCTTCATCCACATCGGCGGGATAAACCGATGGCCGAGGTCCTGGGTGAACGCACTGTGCGGTGCCAGCGCGGGGCCGAACATGGCGACGAGCGCAGTGAATCCCACGATCACGGCACCCAGATAAAGCCCGATCCGTCGCATTGCCATCAAGTGCCGCGCAGCCGCGGATCGAGCAATGCACCACACACATCGGCCAGCAGATTGAGGCCGACGAAAATCATGGCGAAGAGCAGGACCACTGCCAGGACCACGGGAAAATCGCCTTTGCCGATCGATTCCCACGCCAGATAGCCGACCTCCCGCACATTGAACACGACCTCGACGACCACCGATCCGCCGAGGATGAAGCCGAGTTGCACGGCAGAAACCGCGACCACCGGCATCGCAGCGTTGCGCAGCGCGTGCTTGCAGACAATGCTGGTTCGCGACAGGCCCTTGGCCCGCGCGGTGCGGATGTAATCGGCGCGCATCGCATCGACCATGCCAGCGCGGGTCATCCGCAGCATGACCGGAATCGCAACGAAAGACAGGACGAAGGCCGGCAGCACGTAGCCCCGCCAGGTTTCGGTGCCGGCAATCGGAAGCCAGTGCAGATCGATCCCGAACCAGACGATCAATAATAATCCGAGCCAGAAGCTGGGCACCGCCTGACCGATCAGCGCCACCGTGCCGATTAGATTATCCACGAGCCTGCCTTCGTTGAGGGCCGCAACGATCCCGAGCGGCACCGCGAACACGATGGCGATGGCTATGGCAGTCAGGCCGAGCAGCAATGTTTTGGGGAAATGCGTTGCGATCAGGTGTGAGACTTTCTCGTGAAACAGATAGGATTCGCCCAGATTGCCGTGCAGCGCGTGGTCGGCCCAGGTCAGAAACTGCACCGAGAGCGGCTGGTCCAGCCCAAGCTGATGACGGATCTGCGCAATCGCCTGGGGTGAAGCGTCGGGGCCGGCGATGTTTATCGCGAGATTGCCTGAAATTCGGGTCAGGGCGAAACTTGCAACGAGGACCGTCAGACACACCAGAATCGCGAGAAGCAGTGACCGACCCAGATATCGCACCATGGAGTCAGCCTATGCTGCAATGCAGCGGGCGGCAAGCGAAGATTTCGCCCTGACCCGAACGCAATTGCCGCGCCGTTGCCAAAATTGAGATAGGCTCAGCGCCGGGACTCGGGGTTCCGGCAACAGAACCGAATGGTCGGTTCGCGTTGCGCCGATGGCCTTTGCAAAGGGGGTTCGACGCCAAGCGACCCGTCTGTTGCGTAACGCTCCGCGTGTTAACCATTGCGAAACGTGTAGCTATATCCGTTCAGAGCCGGCGCACCGCCAAGATGCGCGTAGAGGATTTTCGACCCGGACGGAAAGAAGCCCTTTCGCACGAGATCTATCATGCCCTGCATCGACTTCCCCTCGTACACCGGGTCGGTGATCATACCTTCCAGCCGTGCCGACAGACGGATCGCATCCACCGTTTCCTTCGAGGGCACGCCGTACACGGGGTACGCGTAATCCTCCATCAGTACGACGTCGTCATCCATCACATCCGCGCCGCCGACCAGGGCGGCCGTTTTTCGCGCAATGTCGAGAACCTGCGCCTTCGTTTGTGCGGGAGTGCAGGACGCGTCGATGCCAATCACGTTGCGCGCCCTGCCGTCCGCGGCGAAGCCCACGACCATGCCTGCATGGGTTGATCCGGTGACGGTGCAGACAATCACATAATCGAAGTGTAGGCCCATTTCGGCCTCCTGGGCGCGCACCTCCTCGGCAAACCCAACATAGCCCAGGCCGCCGAACTTGTGCACGGACGCGCCAGCCGGGATGGCATACGGGTTGCCGCCCTTGGCGCGCACGTCCTCGAGAGCCCGTGTCCAACTCTCGCGGATACCGATGTCGAAACCTTCATCCACCAGTTGGGTCTCGGCGCCCATGATGCGCGACAGCAGGATGTTGCCAACACGGTCGTACACGGCGTCTTCGTGCGGGACCCAGCTCTCCTGGATAAGCCGACACTTCATTCCGATTTTGGCTGCCACTGCCGCCACCATGCGGGTGTGATTGGACTGCACCCCGCCGATCGAGACAAGCGTGTCAGCCTTACTGGCGATGGCGTCGGGCACGATGTATTCCAGCTTGCGGAGCTTGTTTCCGCCATACGCGAGGCCGGAGTTGCAGTCTTCCCGCTTAGCGTAGATTTCGACGGCACCGCCAAGATGAGCAGTCAGGCGGGGAAGGTGCTCGATAGGCGTCGGTCCAAAGGTCAGTTTGTAGCGCTCGAATTTGTCCAGCATCAACGCGGAATTCCCTGTTGTGATAACGAGGAGGCAACATACCAAACCTTTGTCGGAAGGTGCTCTCAAATTTTGTAGTATTTCAGGGGTATCGCCAAAATATATGGATGTTTACTAGAGTGAAAAACCGATTCGGTACCCGTTTTATGGAAGATCCTCTCATGACTGATTCGCTTGACCGTATGGACCTCAAGATATTGCGCCTGCTGCAAACCGACGGCCGAATGGGCAATGCGGACATCGCCAAGCAGGTGAACACCAGTCAGGCCACGTGCCACCGTCGCACGCAGCGGTTGTTCGCCGACGGGTTCATCAGCGCTGTCCGGGCGCAGATCGTCCCTGGCAAGGTTGGCCGAGGCTCGCTGGTGATGGTCGGTGTTGTGCTGGACCGTTCGACGCCTGAGAGCTTCAGCGCCTTCGAAGCTGCGATTCGCTTGATGCCGATGATCCTCGATTGTCACTTGGTCGCCGGCGATTTCGACTATTTTTTGAAAATCCGGGTGCGCGACATGGCGGACTTCAACCGGTTGCATGGCGAAAAACTGATTGGCTTGCCCGGGGTCAGGCAAACCCGAACCTTCTTCGTCATGAAGGAGGTCGTGGACAACGCCACACTGGCGATCTGAGAGCCTGACTATCTCTTGGCACGGTGCCGCTGGGTGGGTGCCGTCGAGCGGGGACACGGTATCCGATCGTCACTGATCCAGCGGCCTCTCAAGGCACTCCAAGCCCTCGCGTATATGATTTTGAAAAGTGGGATGCTTTAGGCTTATTTCGAAAAACTGCTGCATATCTACCAACCCGTGTGGGGGCTGACACGTAGCGGGGCTCGGCATGAAGCGAGACAGAATGCCGGCAGCTCCGCGTCCCCAATCCGTCCCACTTTAAAATGACTCACCGTGACCGGTCGTGATGCCGGATGCTTCCAATGTATTGATTTAGTTAAGATTATTTTGTATCAATCGACAGAATATGAACACTAAATCGCCTTGACATGGCGGGGGTCACAGGTTCAATCCCTGTCGCGCCCACCAGATTTTCCGAAGTGACTACAATCACTTATCGGGAAATCTGGCCCCGTCTTCCAATTCCAGCGCCAACCGGCGGACCGCGCCACCAACGCCGCCGCATCACCCACGGGAGTCAACCATCACCATGCGTGCCCTGATCGTTGAGCGTAAAGGCGTTCTGTCGCTCCGTGACATCAACCTGCCCGACACGCTCGGCCCGCACGACGTGCGGATCGCCATCGACACGGTCGGCATCTGCGCGAGCGACGTGCATTACTACACCCACGGCCGCATCGGGTCCTACGTCGTCAACGAGCCGATGGTACTCGGCCACGAAGCCGCCGGCACCATCACCGAAATCGGCACCGCGGTGCACGGCCTCGCCGCCGGCGATCGCGTCTGCATGGAGCCTGGCGTGCCGGACGCCAATTCCCGCGCCGCCAA
This sequence comes from Acidiphilium sp. 34-64-41, assembly GCF_002282635.1. Taxonomy (NCBI): domain Bacteria; kingdom Pseudomonadati; phylum Pseudomonadota; class Alphaproteobacteria; order Acetobacterales; family Acidocellaceae; genus Acidiphilium; species Acidiphilium sp. 34-64-41. Next base: position 9,659 of record NZ_NCJX01000097.1, read on the forward strand.
ACTCGGCATCTACAACGTCGATCCCGCGGTGCGCTTCTGGGCAACCCCGCCGGTCCACGGCGTCCTCACCGCCGCGGTCGTCCACCCCGCCGCCTACACCTACAAACTGCCCGACAATGTCAGCTTCGCCGAAGGCGCCATGATCGAACCCTTCGCCATCGGCATGCAGGCGGCCACACGCGCCCGCATCGTCCCCGGCGATGTCGCCGCGGTGATCGGCGCCGGCACCATCGGCATCATGATCGCCCTGGCCGCGCTGGCCGGCGGCTGTTCGCGCGTGCTGATCGCCGATTTCAGCGCCGAAAAACTCGCCATCGCCGGCCAGTATCCCGGCATCACGCCGGTCAACATCGCAACCGAACCCTTCCGCGCCGCCATCGCGCGCGAAACCGCCGGCTGGGGGGCCGATATCGTCTTCGAGGCGAGCGGCAGCGCCAAAGCCTATGCCGACATCATCGACCTGGTCCGCCCCGGCGGCGCCCTCGTGCTGGTCGGCCTGCCGGTCGACACAGTGACGCTCGCGGTCCCCGAAGCCATCGCCAAGGAACTCCGCATCGAAACCGTGTTCCGCTACGCCAACGTGTTCGACCGCGCCCTCGCCCTGGTCGCCTCGGGCAAGGTCGATCTGAAACCGCTGGTCAGCGCAACCTTCCCCTTCGAAGACGCCATCGCCGCCTTCGAACGCGCCGCCGCCGGCCGCCCCACCGACATCAAACTGCAAATCCGCATCCCCGCGTGACGTCACGATAACCCCGGCCGGACGATACGCCGTCCCGGTACCCTTGCCGTCAGCGCGCAATGCGGGAATACTCCCGCACTGCGACACTCCAGGGACATAACCATGGGCAGTATGGCAGGTCTGACGTCATGACGAGCGCAGCATCGGATACCGAGTCCCCCCGCATCCTGCGCCGCGTCATCCTCGGGTCCGTGATCGGCAACGGTCTCGAATGGTTTGATTTCGTCTCCTACGGCTATTTCGCCGGCGCCATCTCGACGACGTTCTTCCCCGGCCGCTATCATCTCGTGCTCACCTGGGCGACCTTCGCGATCGGTTTCGTGGTCCGCCCGGTCGGCGGTGTGCTGCTTGGCGCCTATGCCGACCGCTATGGCCGCAAAAACTCCCTCGCCCTGCTCATCGTGATGATGGCGTTCGGCACACTCACCCTCGGCGTCACCCCCTCCTATGGCGCGATCGGCATTGCCGCACCGCTGATCATCGTGCTCGGCCGTATCGTGCAGGGCATCTCGATCGGCGGCGAATACGGCAATTCGACCGCGCTGCTGGTGGAATATGCACCGCCCGGCCGGCGCATGCTGTTCGGCAGCTTCCAGATGTCCTCGCAGGCGCTGGGCCGGGTCATCGCCGCCGGCTGCGCGCTGCTGGTCCTCACCGCCCTGCCGGCCAGCGCCTTGCATCACGGCGCCTGGCGGATTCCCTTCATCCTCGGCGCGCTGGTCGGCCCGTTCGGCTTCTGGGTGCGCTACCGGCTCAAGGAATCGCCCGAATTCCGCGCCCTGAAAGACCATACCGCGATCGAGCGCGCGCCGATCATCGAGGTCGTCCGCCATTACTGGCTGCCGCTGATCTGCGCGATCGGGCTGACCATCATCGGCACCGCGCTCACCTATATCTGGAACACCTATCTGCCGATCTACGTCGTCAAGGAACTTCACCTGCCGCTCTGGGAAGATCTGGTCGGCATCATGGTCACCTCGGGGATCGACATCGTGGTCTGCGCCATCGGCGGCATGCTGGCCGACCGGTTCGGCGCCTACCGGATGTTCTTCCTGTTCACCGCAATCTCCGCGCTGATCTCATATCCTTTCTTCGCCTTCGTCCTGGCCGCGCCGGGCTTCGAGCGGCTGATCATCGCCCAGCTCGTGGTGCTGACCGTGATGGGATTGCTCCAAGGATCGGGCCCGGGCCTGTATGCCTCGATGTTTCCCGCAGCGGTCCGCTCCACCGGCATGGCGATTTCCTATAATCTCTCCGTGATGATCTTCGGCGGCTTCTCGCCCCTCACCATCACCTGGCTGATCGCCATGACCGGCAATGCGCTGATGCCGGCCTATTATATCGTTGCGGCAGGCATCGCCTCGCTCGTCATCGTCGGCAGCACCGTCGGACGGGTGAAGCGCCTGGTTCCGGCAACCGCCTGAAACGTTGAACGACCCGCGAAAAGGACCGATGATGCCCGACGAACTCTCCGCCCGGCTCGCCGACATCACCGCCCGGGCGATCGCCACGCGGCGCGACCTGCATCGCCACCCCGAACTCGGCCTCACCGAATTCCGCACCGCCAGCATCGTCGCCGATCGCCTGACCCGCCTCGGCCTCGACGTCAAACTCGGCCGCGCCGTGATGGACAGCGCCAGCCGCGTCGGCATCCCGTCCGAGGCCGAGCTCGACCGCGCCTATCACGATGCCGAACAGGCCGGCGCGCCGGCCGCTTTCCTCCCCGCCCTGGCCGGCGGCCACACCGGCGTGGTCGCCACGCTGCACGGCAGCTCACCTGGCCCGGTCATCGCCCTGCGCGTCGATATGGATGCGCTGCCGATCCTCGAAAACGACACCCAGGCCCACCGCCCCGCCCGCGAAGGCTTCGCCTCGACGCGCACCGGCATCATGCACGCCTGCGCGCATGATGGTCACACCGCGATCGGACTCGCCGTCGCCGAACTCCTGGCCGGCGCGCGCGACCGCCTGCACGGCACGGTCAAATTCATCTTCCAGCCCGGCGAGGAGGGCGGTCGCGGCGCCCTGCCGATGGTCAAGGCCGGCGTGGTCGACGATGTCGATTATTTCATCGCGATCCATCTCGGCACCGGCGTCCCCAGCGCCGTGCTCCGTCCGTCGGTGCGCGGCCATCTCGCGAGCGTAAAGCTCGATGTCACGTTCCGCGGCAAGGCGGCTCATGCCGGCGGCCGGCCGGAGGAAGGGCGCAACGCCCTGCTCGCGGCATCGAGCGCCGTGGTCGGCCTCTACGGCATTTCCCGCCACCATTCCGGCCGCTCGCGCGTCAACGTCGGCACGCTGCGCGCCGGCTCGGGCCGCAACGTGATCGCCGATGAAGCAGTCATGTCGATGGAAGTGCGCGGCGAAACCGAAGCCATCGCCGACTACATGGCCGAGCGCGCCGAAGCCGTGCTGCGCGGCGCCGCCATCGCGCAAGACGTCGCGGTCGATATCCGCATCGCCGGCCGGACCACCGTCGCCGCGTCGGACGAACGCCTCGCCGAACATTTCGCCGCCACGCTGACCGGCCTGACCGGCGTCGCGATCGAAACCGCCCCCCACGTCACCGGCGGCAGCGAAGACGCGACATTCTTCATGCGCCGCGTCCAGGAACGCGGCGGCCAGGCGATCTACGCCGTGGTGGGATCGGATATTCCCTCTGGCCACCACACGCCGGAATTCGATATCAACGAGGCTGATTTTCCCTGGGCGATCGAAGCCCTGGCAACCGGCATCATGGGCCTCGGCACCCAACCACCGACGCCGCGCTAAACCGGACCGTCATCGAGCTAACAAAAATACTAACAAAACTCTTTCCCACCCCCACCCACGCGCCCTATGATG
>NZ_NCJX01000098.1:0-9792 GCF_002282635.1 Acidiphilium sp. 34-64-41
CAAATACAACGACGTCTCCCGCCACACCCTGCAAAACCTCGACGTCAGCAACGTCGCCATGGCCTCCATCGCATATCTCGACATCAGCGGCAGCCCCGCCCACCTGCGCTACCTGATCCGCCGCCTCCGGCGCTACCTGCCGCCCGGCACGCCAATTCTGGTCGGCCTCTGGCCCAGCAACGATCCCGCCCAGGAACAGACCCGCACCGCCATCGGCGCCGATCATTACGCCAACTCCTTCGCCGACGTCATCAAGTCCTGCGTCACCGTGATCGCCGCAGACCACGTCCCGCTGCCCGGCTGATTTGAACATGGCAACCGTGCGCGGCCTTTTCGCGACCGCGCCACACGCTCATATAGCCGGTCAACCATTCAGGAGCAGTGCATGAAAACCCGCCAACTCGGCACCCTAACCGTTTCCGCCCTCGGCCTCGGCTGCATGGGCATGTCCGATTTCTATGCCGGCCGCGACGAAGCCGAAGCCCGCGCCACCCTCGACCGCGCGCTCGAAGCCGGCATCACTTTCTTCGACACCGCCGACATGTACGGCATGGGTGACAACGAAACGCTGCTCAGCAGCTTCGTGCAGGCGAACCGCAGCAAAATCGTCCTCGCCACCAAATTCGGCAACGAATTCACCGCCGACCGCAAACGCCTCGGCGTCAACGGCAAGCCCTCCTACGTCAAATCCGCCTGCGACGCCTCCCTCAAACGCCTCGGCATCGACACGATCGACCTCTACTATCAGCACCGCGTCGACCCGACCGTGCCGATCGAAGAGACCGTCGGCGCCATGGCCGACCTGGTCAAAGCCGGCAAGGTCAAGCACCTTGGGCTCTCCGAAGCCTCGCCCGCCACCATCCGGCGCGCCCATAAAATCCACGCCATCAGCGCGCTGCAGACCGAATACTCGCTCTGGTCGCGCGATCCTGAAGGCGAGCTTCTGCAAACCGTGCGCGAACTCGGCATCGGCTTCGTCCCCTACTCCCCGCTCGGCCGCGGCTTCCTCGCCGGCGCCATCACCAAACCCGAAGACCTCGCCGCCGATGACTGGCGCCACAACAACCCCCGCTTCCAGGGCGACAATTTCGCGAAAAACCTCAAACTGGTCGAGCAGGTCAAACAACTCGCCGCCGCCAAATCCTGCACCCCCAGCCAGCTCGCGCTCGCCTGGGTGCTGGCGCAAGGCGACGACATCGTACCGATCCCCGGCACCAAACGCCGCAAATACCTCGATGAAAATATCGGCGCACTCGACGTCACCCTGACCAGCGACGATCTCGCCGCAATCGACCGCATCATGCCACCCGGCGCCGTCGCCGGCACCCGCTATCCCGAAGCCGGCCTCAAAGCCGTCAACCTCTGACCACAAAAGCCGGGGCGCCACCCGCCCCGGCCACCTTGCATCCAAACCGCCTCCGCGTTATGCGACCCGCTTCATGACCGGTCGGCATCGGTCAGCCCCCAGGAGATCCGCGATGAAGGCCAATATCCACCCCGAGTACCACGAGATCAATATCATCATGACCGATGGCACCGCCTACACGACCAGGTCATGCTACGGCAAAGCCGGCGATACGCTGCGCCTCGATATCGATCCGAAATCCCACCCAGCCTGGACCGGCCAGCACCGCGTCATGGACACCGGCGGCCAGGTCGCAAAATTCAACAAACGCTTCGCTACCATCGGCGCCCGCACGAAGTAATCCGGGTGGTACTTGGGTCAAGCAAGGCCAGGGGCCCTGCCCCTGGACCCCGTTAAAGGCGGAGCCAATCCATTAGGTTTAGGCAAGGGGAGGGCACTGCCTCGCACTTGTCGCGTGTCTGGCCTGGACAGCCCCCCCGCCTTGCCTGCCCTAACACCCACCGGAAAATTTCGGGCCGCTGTTGTGAATCCTCTTGAACACGTCCCCCTGTAGTGACTAGATTGAGATCGAAGGATGCCATTGGGTCCTTCGTCAGACTGCGGATTGGTCAAAGTGACAATCCGAATCTCAACCTTGCTATTGCAGGAGGTTTGTTATGACTCTTGATTTCTCGCCCTTGTTCCGTTCCGCCATCGGTTTCGACCGTTTGCAGCATTTGCTGGATAGCGTGCCGGATGCCAGCGTGACCTCGTATCCCCCGTACAATATCGAAAAACTCAGCGCGGAAGACTATCGCCTGACCATGGCGGTGGCCGGTTTCCGGGCTGACGATATCGAAATGACGGTCAAGGAAAACACGCTGGTCATTGCCGGCAAGATCGCGAACGAAGCGCAGAAGGGTGAAACCCTGTACCGCGGCATCGCGGCCCGTGCGTTCGAGCGCCGGTTTGCGCTGGCCGACCACATGGTGGTCGACGGTGCGACGCTCGAAAACGGTTTGCTACATGTTGGCCTGAAGCGTGTTATCCCCGAGGCCTTGAAGCCCCGCCGGATCACGATCGAGGCGGCAGCACCGGCCACCGTGCGCACGATCGAGCAGGATACCGCCAAGCTCGCGGCCTGATCTTTCCACCTGAAGACGCCCCGCATCGCGAGATGCGGGGTTTTTTAGTGCCCGTGTCCCGGCACGATTCGCACCGTGGCACTCATGCCCGCCGCGAGGAACAAACCTGACGGCACGCGATCGAGCGCGATATGCACCGGGATGCGCTGTGACAGCCGCACCCACGAATAGACCGGATTGACCACCGGCAGCCCACCGGCCGAGGTCTGAGCGTCGCTCACCGCAATTCCCCGCCCGATCCCCTGGACAGCGCCGGTCAGTACCCGCCCTGGGTCGGCTAGCAGCTGGATTTTCGCTGCAGCACCCGGCCTGATTCGGCCGAGTTCGGTCTCCTCGAAATACGCCGTCACCCAAATATCGTGGGCATCGATTAGGGTAAGCGCCGCGCTGCCCGCATGGGCATAATCGCCGGCGTGCAGCGTGAGGTTGGTGATCGTGCCGGTGACCGGCGCGGTCACCACGGTCCGCCGCAGATGGAGCAACGCCTGCGCCACGCGCGCCTTGTCACCCATCACCGCAGCCTCGGCGGCCTGCGCGGCGGCGGCGGCGTTCTGCTGCGCTTCGGCCGATACCGCCATCGAGGGCAGGCGCGCCCGGCGCGAGGCATCAGCCGCTTTCATCCGCGCGGTCGCTTCATCGGCGGCGAGTGCCGCCTGGGCGGCGGCCAGTGCGTTCTCGAAATCGGACGGGTCGATCCGCATCAGCACCTGGCCGCGCCGCACGGTCTGGTTGGCATGAACATCGACCGACACGATCCGCCCGGATATTTCGGGCGTGATCGCGATCGCATAGGCCCGCACTCGGGCATCGCGGGTCCACGGCGTCGCATCGTAGCGGGTCCAGGCCAGCGAACCGAGCCAGATCGCCGCGATCACCACAATGATCGTCGCCAAGATCGAAAACACCGGCTTGTAAGGCCGCGCCTCCGCCGGCGCCGCCGCGGGCGGCTTCGTCCCCGGCGTCATGACATCACGCTCCGCCGAATCAAACATCGCAACCCTCTCAAATCGAGGGCATCGCGAGGATCAATCCTCCGGCGATGCACCCAAACAACGACAGCATGAATAACGGCCAGTTCCACACCAGCCGATCGACGCCGGCGCGCGCCAGCAGGCGGCGCAACACATCAGTCAGCACCACCGCAAGCAGCAGCATCGGTACCGCCGGCTCGATCGTGATACCGAACAGCGACATCTCGGCAAGGTGCGGCAACAGGCTCATGCCGCCCGCCGCACCAGGTCGCGGATCGGCACGAACCCCAGGAAGGTCGCGACCGAGACCAGCACCCCCGCGATCATCGCGGCATCGGTGTTCAGCGCCGATCCGAGGTCGAAATTCAGGATATTCGCCGGATCGGCCGCCAGCATGAACGCCAGATTATAGCCGGTCGCCGGCCCCTGGGTGCGCGGATCGGCGACCCCGAGCCCGCCCAGGATCAAGCAGGGCAGCAGGATCAGCGCCTCGGTCTCGAACCCGGCACCCTGGGTGAACAGCGCGAACCGCACGAACAGCCCGAGCCCGGTGCCGAGCAGAAATCCGCGCAGCAGCCCAAGCGTCGCCGCGAGCTTGCGCGGATGGGCGGCGAACAGCATCACCGCTGCCCCCGACATCAACACGAAATCCGGCCCGTTCTCCCATTGCGACACATACCAGAACAGGCTCGATAGCCCGATCGCCAGCACCGCCCGCACGGCGTTACGATTGGCCTGCCCCGGTACCGGCGATTGCGCCTGATCGAGGCCGGCACTCCGATGCCCGGCGAACACCGCCGCCGCCAGCCCGGCGCAGACCACGCCCAAAGTGACCTCGGCGGTGCGAGTGATCGCGACGGTGAACGCGCTCGCCGGATCGGCAATGCTGCCATAGGCGACGATACCGGTGGTGAGCCAGGTGAGCGCCAGCGCGTAGGTCTCGAACTGGCGGGCCTTGGTGCCGAAATAAACACAGACCGCCGCCCAGATCGCCATCGCCGCATCGAACACCAGCGGCGTCTGAGCGAACAGCGCGATGAACGCCACACCGACCGCCGCCCCCACCAGCGTGCCAGCCATGCGGTAGAACGATTTGGCAAACGCGTGATCGGGGGAGGGCAGGCTGACGGTCAACACCGTCCAGGCCGCCCAATGCGGCGTATCCAGGTTGAGCAGCATCGCCAGATACAGCGCAAGCAGTGCGGCGAGCGCGGTCCGCACCGCGAACCAGAGATCGCGCGGCAGGTCGGCCGCTAGGGCCGCAAACGCCGTGCGCAACTGTGTGAAACCGGGAACCGCCATGACAAGAACGATATATTCATATTTGTTGGGCCGAGTTACACTAAATTTTGATTTATCTCATGCGAAATGCACCATAAATCGCCAGGGCATCGACACAATGGACCAGTTAAGCCTGCTCAATACCTTTGTCCGCGTTGCCGAGCGCGGTTCGTTTTCGGCGGTGGCGCGGGATTTCAGCACCTCGCAGCCGGTGATCTCCCGCCAGATCGCTGCGCTGGAGGACCAGTTGGGCGTACGCCTGATCCAGCGCACCACGCGCCGCCTGTCCTTGACCGAGGACGGCCAGGTCTATCTCGATCACGCCCGCGCCGTGGTCGAGGCGATGGATGCGGCGCAGGCGAGCGTCGGCGTCGCCCAGAAAACGCCGACCGGGCAGGTGCGGCTGGGGGTGCCGACCTCGGTGGGCATGTATCTGGCGGCCCGGCTCCCGGAATTTTTCGCGCGCTACCCGGAAATGTCGGTCGATCTGAAAATGCGCGATGGCGCGTTCGATCTGGTTGAGGAAGGGCTCGATCTGGAGATCTCGGTCGCCGAGGCAACTCAGGCGAGCGTGATCACCCGCACCATCGGCAGCGCCGCTTCGGTGCTGGTCGCATCCCCGGCGTATCTCGCGGCGCGCGGCAAGCCGGCGACCCCGCAGGACCTCCTCGATCATGAATGCATCGTCTACACCCGCCCCGGGATCGACCGGAACTGGCGATTCTTCGGCAAGGGGATCGATGAGACCGTGACCGTGCACGGCCGGTTCCACGCCGATTCGAGCGAGGCGGTGCGCCGCGCCGCGCGCGCCGGCCTGGGCATTGCGATGCTGCCACGCCTGACCACGATCGATGACGTCAATTCCGGGCGTCTGGTCACGCTGCTCGATGCGTTCTGCCCGATGAAGGTCAAAGTCTACGCCATTCTGCCGTCGCGCCGCTACATTCCGCCGCGGACCCGCGCGATCCTGGAATTTCTGATTGCGGACTTCGAGAGCACGCCGTTTCTGCAATCGACGACCGGCGCCGCCGGCGTGCCGCAGGCACCGATCTTCGACTGAGTTTCAACCCGATTCCGGTCTGCCGGTGGTTTGAGATGAAGCAGGCGGCGCCATACACGGTGCCGCCTGCTGCTGATGTCGGATCAACCCGACACCCGATCCGACGGATCAGCCCCGATTGCTGCGCGGTGCCGTATTGAACGCGGTTGCGACATTACCCTGGGCGAGACCGATCTGCGATTGCGCGAGTTTCGCGCTGCTGTGCGGGGTCGCAAAGTTGGGGTAGCTCTGCGCGCCGTTGCCAGGGTTCGCCGGCTCGGAGATCACCGGCGCACCGGCGACGCGGAAGGCGGGATAGGCCTCACCGGTCACACCGGCCGCGGCCGAGGACACCAGCGGCTGCGCCGGCACCACCGGAATGCCTTGGTCGGCCAGAGCGCTGCCGGCACCAGCCAGAGTGATCAGCGCGAAAGCGGCGGCAAAAGTAAGATTCTTCATAACGAACTCCAATTCAGCGCGGCGCGCGGCCGGCCTCACCATGGGGTCGTTACCGCGTCCGCGACTGCTGCAACGCAACATAGGGCTGGACCGCTGTCATAGTGATGTCACAAACCGGCATAACATTCATCGATGCGCCGACATGAATATGGCATCAGGCCGGATCGCCCCGCCGCGCGGCCAGCACCAGCGCCTCGGCGTCCGGGCGATCGAGTGCCAATGCCCGCTCCGCCGTGGCACGGTCGAAGCCTTGGCGTGCCAAGCTGGCGAGGGCGCGCATCCGGTCGCCTTCGCCGAACGGTGGCAGCCGGCGGCGGCGCAGGTACAGGCAGGCGGCGGCAAGGTCGCGCGCTTGATTGTCCGGCACCAGGCTGGCCGCGAGGTCGGTATCGATCCCTTTGGTTGCGAGATGGGCGATGGTGGCGCGGCGGGATTTGCCTTCACGCGCAAGGCGGCGGGCGCGCGAGGTGGCGAATTCGGTGTCGTTGACCGCGCCGAGCGCGCGCAGCGATGCGATGATGCCGGGGATCGCGGCACGGCCGGCGGTGCGGGCGGCGGCGATGGTTTCGGGTTCAGCGCCATCGGCTTCGGTGGCGCGAACCCAGCGATCGATGCGGCGGGTCAGCACGCGGGCGAGGCCGGCTTCGGTCGCGGCGAAGCGGGCGAGGTGGGCGATGGCGGCTTCGCGCAGGCGATGCTCGGTGGGGGGTGGGCCCGGCTTGCGTTCCTCGCGTTTCATCGCTTCAGTGTGGCATGGCGCATGGGTTGACCGGAAGCCCTGGCGGGCGATAGTGCGGCGCATCAAATCAGGAGCAAGTCCCATGGCCAAATCCCCCGTCCGCATCGCCGTTACCGGCGCCGCCGGTCAGATTGCGTATGCGCTGGTGTTCCGCATCGCGAGCGGCGCGTTGCTGGGGCCGGATCAACCGGTCGTACTCACGCTGCTCGATCTGCCGCCGATGCAGGGCGCGCTCAAGGGCGTGATGATGGAACTCGAGGATTGCGCCTTCCCGACGCTGGCGGGCATGGCGGCGACCGATGATCCGAAAGTGGCGTTCCGGGATGCCGATATCGCGTTTCTGGTCGGCGCCAGGCCGCGCGGCAAGGGTATGGAGCGCAAGGATCTGCTGGGCGCCAATGCCGAGATTTTCACCGTGCAGGGCCGCGCTCTGAACGAGGCGGCATCGCGCGACGTGCGGGTGCTGGTGGTCGGCAACCCGGCCAACACCAATGCCTATATCGCGATGAAATCGGCACCCGATCTGTCGCCCGCGTGTTTTTCCGCGATGATCCGCCTCGATCACAACCGTGCCGCCTCGATGCTGGCGGGCAAGGCCGGCATCGATGTCGGCACGATCGAGAAACTGGTGGTCTGGGGCAACCACTCGCCGACGATGTATCCCGATTATCGCTTCGCCGAGGCCGGCGGGCGCAAGCTTGCCGCGATCATCGATGACGAGGCGTGGAACCGCGAGGTGTTCATCCCCACCGTCGGCAAGCGCGGTGCGGCGGTGATCGAGGCGCGCGGTGCGTCATCCGCCGCGTCGGCTGCGAACGCCGCGATCGATCAGATGCGCGACTGGGTGGTGGGCTCGCACGGTAAATGGGTTTCGATGGCGATTGCCTCGGACGGCAGCTATGGCGTGCCCGAGGGCATCATGTTCGGTGTGCCGGTAACCGCCGAGCGCGGTATTGTGACGCGGATTCCGGGGCTTGCGATGGATGAATTCGCGACCGAGCGGTTCGCGATCACGCTGAACGAGCTGAAGGAAGAGCGCGACGCGGTGGCGCATCTGCTCGCCTGACGCGGTTGCCCGACCCGGCGCCGCCCGTTAGACTCTGCTGATACAAGGGAGAACGGGCGATGTCGGAATCGGAGACCATGGTGACATTCGAGGATCTGGTCGAGTTCCCCGACCCCGCAACCTTGCCGCCGCTCGATCGACCCGGGGTCGATGAAGCGGGGTTGACCGCCGATCAGGCATCGTGGCGGCGGGATGGCGTGGTGATCAAGCGCGGTTTCATCCCCGACGCCCTGCTCGACCCCTATATCGAGCGGCGGGCCGCCTATCGCGCCGGTGTCAAGGGGCATCTGGCGGGCTGGCAATACGGGCATTGCTATGTCGGGCTGCCGAGCCTGCGCGATGTGGCGCTGTATCCGCCGCTGATGGATCTGCTGGGCGCGCTGGTCGGCGAAGAGATGTTGTTTCATCTGGCGTTGACCGCCTGGGTCACGACCGGGCGCGAATGGCATCAGGACGATTATCTGAACCCGGATTTCGTCAACACCTGGTATGCGGCGGCGTGGATCGCGCTCGATGATATCGCACCCGACAGCGGGCCGTTCGAATACGTGCCGGGCTCGCATCGCTGGGGGTTGATGCGCGGCGCGCGGGTGCGCGCGCATCTGACCGAGGAAGAGCTCACCCGGATCGAGCCGGCGCATGGCATCAACCAATGGCCGAAATACGCCGAGCGATTCGTGACCCCGGCGATCGAGGCGAAGATCGCGGGTTGCGGCATTCCGGTGGTGCCGTTTCTGGGCAAGAAGGGCGATGTGTTGATCTGGCACAGCCGGCTGATCCACCGCGGTTCGCCCAGCCAGCCCGGCACGCTGCGCAAATCGCTGATCACGCATTACTCGGGCATTCACCACCGGCCGGACATGGTGATAAAGGCGCGCGATGCGAACGGCCGCGCCTATGCGGTGTTCGACGAGCCCGACCTGAACTGACGATCGGTGACATGACGATCCGCCGCCGGCATGGGGGCCGACGACGGATCATGAGGCGACGCGCTTGATCTACTGATTGACCTGTTCGGTTTCCGAATGGGTCGTGGTCACGGTTGCGGGCGGTGCCATGGGGGCGGCGAGCACCGGTTTGGTCGTGGTTTCCTCGGTGGTCGTCGATGTCGTGGTGGGCGGGTTATCCGCGCACCCGGCAAGACTGACCCCGACGGCGGCTATGCCGGCGATCATTGCCAGCCTCATCGTTCGATCGCGTGTCATTATCATCGCTCCTGTCTGATCCCCCTGATCGCGTTCAATTCGAGGGTGTGGTTGTCGTCGTGGTGGTAGTGCGCTTGCTGCTCTCGATCGCGACCGGCGGCTGCACCACATGGGTCTGCATGCTCTGCGACGCCGCGGCATCGCCGTTGCCATAGGTGGTTTTGCGGGAGTAGGTCTGATCCCCCATGCCATCATTGGTCTTGGACACGGTCGTGCGGCTCAGAACACCGGGGGCGGGCGGCACGATCGGCGCGGGCGCTGCCTGCACCGGGGCGACCTGGGTTGTGGTGGTGCTCGACTGATAGGCGGAACTCTGGGCCATTGCGGTGGCGCCGGTCATTGCAAGGGCGGCAATCGATGACAGTATGTACTTATTCATGTGATGTCTCCTCGGTAGTATTACGATTGAATCCATAACCATGAGGAAATATCTAGGGATGAAAGAACCGTGCCTATCCGGTTAAGTCAGACACCCACTACATGTGGGGTGGACCCATGCTCCCGAATAAAGCTGGGCATAGGTTGGCGCCTCGGCGCCGCCC
>NZ_NCJX01000099.1:0-10835 GCF_002282635.1 Acidiphilium sp. 34-64-41
GGGGAAAAGCCAGTTCGTCACGCTGGTGAATGTCAATGGCCGCCATGGCGGGGGCCACTAGCCCTAGTGGGTGTCTGAGTCAACCGGATAGGCACGGAAAAGACTATCATTGGATTGAGTTGGGTGCTGCTGGATGGGAGGGTGGCGGAGGGGATGTCTGCCGAAGCCTGATATCAGGTAATGTCAGAGCAGGCGGAAACATGAAGGAATAGGCTGAATCCGATCGATCTGTTGTCTCACATAGCGTCATTGCATCTCACCCAATCTCATGTTAGGTTGTGGGCAGAATTGAGGGCAATCGAAATGAGCAAGCTGACCGATCGGGCGATCAAGGCAATCAAGGCAGACGGCCGATATGGGGATGGGCGCGGTTTGTGGTTCGTTCGGCGCGGCGGTTCGACCGCTTGGCATTTCCGGTGGATGCGGGAGGGTAAGGCCCGCGAGTGCAGCCTGGGTGCATATCCCGTGGTGACATTGGCCGAAGCCCGCACGGCCGCACTCGACGCGCGCCGGTTGATCGCTGGTGGTGGTGATCCGATCGAAGCGCGCAAAGCCAGCAAGGCCACGGGTGGGCGGACGTTCGAATCCGTGGCCCTGGAATATATCGAGGCGCACAAGGCAGGCTGGCGGAATGCCAAACACGGCGCGCAATGGTTGGCCACCCTGGCCGCATACGCCTTCCCCATCATCGGCGCGAAACCGGTCCAGGCAGTGACCACGGATGATATCCTGGCCATCCTGAAACCGCTCTGGCAGGCCAGGCCAGAAACCGCGACCAGATTGCGCGGCCGGGTGGAATCCGTGCTCGACTATGCGAAAAGCCGGGGGTGGCGCGCTGGCGAGAACCCGGCGGCATGGCGCGGGCACCTCGACAACCTGCTACCGGCCCGATCGAAGGTTTCGGCCGTGGTGCATCATGCGGCGGTTGCGTGGCGTGACCTGCCCGGCCTGTATGAGCGCATCGCGGCCGGCGGCGGCATATCGAGCCGGTGCCTCGCCTTCACCATCCTGACCGCTGCCAGATCAGGCGAGGCGCGCGGGTGCCGATGGGATGAGATTGACCTAGACGCCCGCGCCTGGACGATACCGGGCAGCCGGATGAAGGCCGGCAAGCCGCATCGGGTGCCGCTATCCGATGCAGCCGTGGCAATCCTGAGCGCCATGCAGCCCCTACAGCGTGGTGCAGATGGCCTTGTCTTTCCGGGTGGCGTTGTTGGCAAACCCATGTCGGACGTGGCGTTAAACAAGGCCCTGGCGGCGGCCGGAGGCGAGGCAGTCACTGTGCATGGCATGCGCTCGACGTTTCGCGATTGGGCAGCCGAGGCGACCGGCACCCCGCGCGAAATTGCCGAGGCCGCGCTCGCACATACCAACCGGGATAAGGTTGAAGCCGCCTATCTCCGTGGCGATCACTTTGACCGGCGGCGGGTGCTGATGGACGCATGGGCAGCCCATTGCGAGCGGGTGCCGGCGGCGAACGTGGTGCAGATCGGGGCGCGGGCATGACCGGCGGCGGGTGCCGATGGACGCATGGGCAGCGCATTACACCCGCCCGCTGTCCGATAACGTGGTCTCGACCGCCGGACGTGCCGAATTGGCTGGCGGCGGAGTGATCCTCTGCCGACCGGCGGCGCGAAATGCAACAAAACAGCTAGATTCCAACGGAATTGAGTGACGTTGCCCCCGCATCTGCCCACAATCGGCCCGTGCTTCGGTCCGGCGCCTGCGTCAATTAAATTAACATACCGTCACCATACCGCATAGGAAGCCGCTACAGCCGGTTTTGACGGTTGCCGCATGAGGGGTGGCGGGCACTTCCTGAAAACGCCCTGGCGACCCCTCTGCGTGGCGGGAATGGGCTATGGCAGCACCGAGAGTGGGCGGCCTGGCTGACGGGGGAGGCACCGCCCCGGCCGATCGATGGGGGGGGATACCCCTGAATCGCAGATCGACCCCGGCACCCCGGCTAGCCCTTTTACATAGCAATTTCAACATTTTGCGCCCTCCCAAAAAATTTTTTTGGGTTATAGGGGCTGCTAATCGAAAAAATTTCGGATTTTTAGACGTGGACTCGAAACCATAGGCCATTTTTCGTTGCTTATCCGCCAATAATTTATGCTTGATGGCGCATTTAGGCTATGCTCATCCATTGCTGATTCCGCGGCTTATACTTGGCCAAAATGGGGCTTTGCGGATAATCGATTGCCATAACCCCCATGCCTGATGTAGTTAGAGATATCAACAGTCGGTTAGGAACAGTGACGTGCTATACAACATCAAAGAATTGGCCGTGCCGGGCAAGCTCGGATCGCGTGCCACGGTGTGCAGACTCATCGCCAGCGGCGAACTGTCCGCGGTCAAGCTGGGCCGGCGCACTCTAGTGCCCGACGCGGCGCTACAATCGTTTTTGGCGAGTCTGCCCGTCGTGCCGGTACGACCCAAACCGGCGGCTCTGAAATGAAAACGCCACCGCCGAACCGTGCCAGCAGTGGCGTTTTAATCGACACGGAGGCGACCGAAGCGAACTCTGTCTGTCACACAGAAGCGAGTCTGTGCAAGCGTTCTGAAGAAATGGCAGGGAAATTATCATCATGAATGTCACGGGAAACGACTTCGATGCGATTGCCGCGCAATTGGCGGACGCCACCGAAGCGGAGATTGACGCTGAGATTGACCGCCTGCCGCGGCGCTCCGAAATGGCAGATAATCTCTATGCGGTGAAAAGCAGAAACCGGGATCGGCGATACGAGGAATCCAAGGCGGCGCGAAAGGCCAAAGCTCTAGCCGAGGCACTCAGACCGATTCTGACCGTCGTTCGGAATGACCATCCGCCCGCGCCAAGGCCGCTGCCGGCCGATACCGAAGCGATGGCGACGGTTGACCCCTTCTTGCTCGACTTGGTGCCGATTCCCGAACGCGATTGGATTATCCCGGATTGGTTGGGCGTCGGGTATGTGACCGGGCAGTATGGCGACGGCGGTGTCGGCAAGGGCATGACCGCTCAGGCCCTGCAAACCGCCACCGCGTCCGGCACCGCCTGGCTGGGGTATGCCGTTACACCCTGCCGCTCAATCGGCCTCTATTGCGAGGATGATTCCGAGGAATTGCACCGCCGGCAAGATCGTATCAATCGAGCCACGGGCGTATCGTTCTGCGATCTTGAACCGATGCGGTGGGTCACCGGAGTAGGACACGACAACACATTTTGCACGTTCGACCGCGCCGGCGAGATGACCATCCATGACCGCTACCACCAGATTGTCGGGTTGGCGCGCGAGCAGAACGCCAAGCTGATCGTGCTCGACAACGTGGCCGATCTCTTTGGAGGCAATGAAAACGATCGCAATCAGGTGCGCCGGTTCATCAACCTCCTAAACCGCCTTGCCCTCGATCGGGGCGCCGCCATCCTGTTAAATTGCCACCCCTCCCGCGCCGGCCTTGCGAGCGGCAGCCTGGATGGCGGTAGCACGGCTTGGTCAAACTCCATGCGTTCACGCTGGACCATCGCCCGGATCAAAGGCGATGACGGCACGGACTCCGGCGAACGCCTCCTGAGCCGGGCCAAGGCCAATTACGCGCCGGACGGCGGCACGATCCGGTTGCGCTGGGAATCCGGCGCGCTAGTGCCAGTGGCACGACCGTCTGGCGCGTCGGCATCGAGCGAACGCTATCAAGCCGAATATGTTTTCCTGACGTTGCTCGATCGGTGCGGCGAACAGAATGTGTTCGTATCGGAATCCCGAAATGCCACCAACTACGCCCCCAAGGTTTTTGCGGCCCGCCCCGATCGCGAGGGCATTAACCGCAAGCAATTTGAGACCGCGATGGCAGCATTGTTTGCGGACCGAAAAATCACGATTGAAGATTACATGCGGTGCCGCAAGCCGTGCCGCCGGATCGCTCGACAGGCCGCACCGTAGATCGCTCAATGACCCCCAAAAATTCGTTGCGTATGTGGGTGCGACAGGTGCGGGAGGTGCGGGAGGTGTGCTGTAACCCATTGATATTGCTTGCGGGAGGTTGCGGGAGATGTGTCCCCCCATACCCCTACATGGCTGCGCCGGCTTTTTCGAGCCGGGCGCACCATCAGAATTTAGGACCGCGGAATGGAGCCTGACATGAACGAAACCATCATCCCTGCCGCCGCCGGTGCCGAGTGTCTGCTCTTCCTACGGCCGCTCGACGGCGTCGCTTGCATGACTCGCCGCGCGGTCGTTGCCTGGCGAGTCACCAGCGAGGGGGCGGTGCCGGTTTTGGTTGGTAACCGAGAAGATGGCCCGGCACAGAGGGGGGCACTTTTATGGCACGCCGAACCCGATGGGCTGTGGCGGTTGGATGGGTGCTTTTCATCCGAGACGCTCGAACGGGCGAAACAGATCAGCTTCGACATCATAGGGCGGACGGAATGATTGACCCCGCCGACCCCCTGATCCGACCGGGGCCGAACGAGCTGCGCCGCCTCTGCGCCGCCACCCGATGCCGACGCTATGCCGGGGCTGGCCACGATCCACCAACGTGCCTCGCCTGAAAATCCACCGGCTTGCGTCTCTTTTTCAATAGGAAGTGTTATGAAAACCACTGAATCCGCTGAAATCACCGCCGCCCCCCAAACACAGGAGCCAACCGACGTGACCGAAGCCACCGAACAGCCTGCCGAAATCGAAGCCGATCCGAGGCATCCCGCCCTGATTTCCGCAGAGGCCGCTTTGAAGGTTGCCACGGCGAACCAGGAAGTCGCTGGTGCGGCCCTCGCCACCGCCGAAGCCGACCACGCCACCGCCGCCGCTGTGGTTGAGGCACTCGTGGCGCAAGCGGCATCTGGGCAGCCGGTAGCGCCCAAGGCCCGCAAGACCGCCATAGACGCCCTCGACAACGCCGCGGGGACGCTCGACTTCGCTCAGAGAACCCACGCCGGCGCATCGGCATCTGTGGCCACTGCCGAGAAGGATTGGCGCGGGGCCGACCGGTTAGAGCGCGTCCGCCTCTGGACGATTGAGGACCGAAAGCGGATCGCAATCGCTGATCGGGTTCGAGCGGCTTATGGCGAATTATCGGCGTGCCTTGAGGAGATGGACGCCATCCAGGCTGCGAAAAATGCCCTAGCCTCAATCCCGTGGGCGACACACTCGATGCATACGCCGGCCGAATCCGCTCCATCCAACCATCATCTATTCGTTGCGGAGTTACCAAAGCGGATCAGCATGGCGGTGCAGGCGATTCGCCTGATCTAACCGCCGAGCAAGCCGGGCAGAGTCGAGTCTGCCCGGCGCAAGGTTCCCGTCATGGGAATGTTCCACGGCCCCGCCATGACCGCCGCGCGCGATAGACCAGACGGATCATCCGCCCGCCCGCACCACGCCAAAACTGACGCGCCGTATCCCATCGTATCCCGCGAGATCATGCACGTTTGATGGCAATTTTGTGGGCAGACAATTTTTTCGAGCCAAAATATCGCGTATTTTCAATGGTTTATCAGGATACGCTGGCGGAGGGGATGGGATTCGAACCCACGAGACGGTTTAACCCGTCTAACGGTTTAGCAAACCGCCGCCTTCGGCCACTCGGCCACCCCTCCGCCGGGGTACACGGCGTATGCAGGCGTGGTTCTAGTCAGCGCGGGCTGGTTCGTAAAGGGCGGATCGGCGGTTTGATGCAAGGTGTCGCATATTCTGACAAATGGTTTATCTTGGCGCCCATGCCGATTAATCCGCGCCGCTGCGTTGCTGCGTTCATCAACCCGTTGGGTCGGGACGGGCTCGCGTGAGTCTTGGGCGGGGTGCTGCGCATGGGGCGGCCTGGAATCTGATGACCGCGGTCGGCGAGCGGGGGCTTGGCTTCATCGTGCTCGCGATCCTGATCCGCCATGTCACGCTGCGCGATGTGGGTGTGGTGGCGATTGCCTCCGCGCTGTCCGAGATCGGCCGGATGGTGACGACCGGTGGCGCCGGCGAGCAGGTGATCGCATCGCCGGGGGATCGGTCGGTCGAGGCGGGGGCGTTCTGGGCGCAGATGCTGCTGGCGCTCGCGATGTCTGCCGCCTTGTTCGCCGCGGCACCCTTGCTGGCGCTGGCGTATGACGCACGGCCGATCGCCTGGGTGACGCGGGCTCTTTCGATCAATATCGTGATCGGCGCGTTTCTGATCGTACCGTCCGCACGCCTCGCGCAGCGGTTCGGGTTTCGGGCGCTCAGCCTGATGTCGCTGGGTGCCACCAGCCTGGGTGGCGTGGTCGCGCTGGCGCTGGTGTTCACCGGCCATGGGCTGCCCGCACTGATCGCGCAGCGGATTGTGGGGATCACGTTTTATGCCGTTGCCGCCTCGATCACGGCGCGCTGGCGGCCGCCGGCGTTTCCGTCGTGGCGGGTGATCGGCGATGCGATGCGGTTCAACATTCCGATGATGGGGGCCGCGTTCGTCGATTATATCGCGGCGACGGGGTACGTCGTGCTGATAGGGATCCGCATGCCGGTGGCCGCGGTCGGGCAGTTCCGCATCGCGCAGCGCCTGGCCGAGGTGTTGCAGGAATTATCGATCTTTCCGGCGAGCAAGGTGTTTCTGCCGGTGTTCGTGGCGGTACGCGATGAGCCGGAGCGGCGGTTTGCCGTGGCGCGGTCGCTGATGGATGTGATCGCGATTTTCTCGCTCGCGGCCGCGGCGATCGCCGGTGCGGTGGCCAAGCCGCTGGTGGTGCTGATGTTCGGGGCGCGCTGGGTCGAGGCCGCACCCGTGTTTGCCGCGATGAGCCTGATCGTGCCGGCGGCGGCGATCTATGCGTTCGTCAATCCCATGCTCACGGCGCTGCGCCGGCCGGTGCTGGTCTCGGTGTTCGCCGGGCTCAATGCGGTGACGATTGCGCTGGCCGCCTGGTTTGCCGCGCCGTTCGGGTTGATCACGCTTGCCTGGACACTCGCATTGCGGGGGGTGGTGACCGCGCTGCTGCTGCTGCCGGCGCTCTCGATCGGGATCGGCCGGTCGGCATGGCCGCTGCTGCGGCTGTTCGTGGCACCGTTCATCGCCCTGATTGCCGCACGGGTTGCGGCGGCGGCCGCGGTATCGGCGTTTGCCGGCGGTGCCTCGCTGGGGGCGCGGATGATGGCGGCGCAACTGGTGATCGGTGGTCTCGCGGCGGGGGTGGTGTTTCTGGGGGTGCTGCTGATCCTCGCCCCGCGGCGGGTCATTGCGCTGGCGCGGCGTCTCCTTGCGATATTTCGCCGGACGGTGGTGGTGGCGGAGGTGGCGGAAGCGGGCTAGGCGCGTCGCCGAAAATGCGGGCGAAGCCTGATCGCAGCGCAACATCGACCGCTGGCATGGGTGCGGCGATCCCGATCGCTGCCAGCGAGGTCACGCCGTGGGCGCTGATGCCGCAGGGGATGATGCCGTCATAGGCCGCGAGGTCGGGGGCGACGTTCAGGGCGATGCCGTGATAGCTCACCCAGCGCGAGACCCTGACGCCGATCGCGGCGATTTTGGCTTCGCGGCCGGTTGCCGGATCGACGACCCAGATGCCGACGCGGCCTTCGCGGGTTTCGCCCTTTATGTCGAAAACGGCCAGGGTTTCGATCAGCCAGGCTTCGAGCCCGGCGACGAACTGGCGGATGTCGCGCGCGGGCACGATGCCGTGTGGGCGGGCGAGGTCGAGCATGACATAGGCGATGCGCTGGCCCGGCCCGTGGTAGGTCCATTGGCCGCCACGGCCGGTGCGGAAAATCGGCGTGGCGCCGGGGGCGACGAGGTCAGTATCCTGCGCCGAGGTGCCGGCGGTGTAGAGTGGCGGGTGTTCGACCAGCCAGATTTGCTCGTGGGCTGTCCCTGCGCGGATCGCTGCGGCGCGGGCTTGCATGGTCGCGAGTCCGGCCTGGTAATCGAGCAGGCCGGGTTCGGTTTTCCACTCGATCGGGGTGGTTGTTGATACCGGCTGATCCATCGGCTATAGCGCTCCCGCGACGGTGCGGCCGTGGCGAAATGGTAGACGCGCAAGCTTGAGGTGCTTGTGGGGGAAACCCTGTGGAAGTTCGAATCTTCTCGGCCGCATGACCCTCCCCGATCCGGGGTTTTTGCCGTTTTTTCGTAAAAACGACGATCTTGCTTTTTCCCGATCGATGCCAACCAGCCATGCGGTGAGACGGTTGCCCGGACGTGAGGCATCGCGCATTGTTGGGGTAGCAGGGAGATCAGATAGCATGGACGACACGCTCCGTAAGGCCGCACTCGATTATCACCGCTACCCGCGGCCGGGCAAACTCACCATCACGCCGACCAAGCGGATGGAGACCTCGCGCGATCTCTCGCTTGCCTATTCGCCCGGCGTGGCGGCCGCCTGCCTCGCGATCAAGGACGATCCGGATACCGCCTATGACTACACGATCAAGGGCAATCTGGTCGCGGTGATCACCAACGGCACCGCGGTGCTCGGGCTCGGCAATATCGGGGCGCTGGCATCCAAGCCGGTGATGGAGGGCAAGGCGGTGCTCTTCAAGAAATTCGCCGGTATCGACACGTTCGACATCGAGGTGAACGAGCCCGATCCGGATAAATTCATCGAAGTGGTCGCCGCCCTGGAGCCGAGTTTCGGCGGCATCAATCTTGAGGATATCAAGGCGCCGGAGTGTTTCCGGATCGAGCAGACCTTGCGGGCGCGGATGAATATTCCGGTGTTCCACGACGATCAGCATGGCACCGCCATTATTGTGGGTGCAGCGGTGCTGAATGCGCTGAAGGTGCAGGGCAAGTCGATCGAATCGGTGAAAATCGTCTCGTCCGGCGCCGGTGCGGCGGCGCTTTCATGCGTCAATATCCTGATCGCGCTGGGGGCGCTGCGCGCGAATATCACGATGACTGATATCGAAGGTGTGATCTATCAGGGGCGGCCCAAGCTCGATGCGACGCTGGAACCGGTGGCGCGCGACACCAACGCACGCACCCTGTCCGAAGTGCTGGACGGGGCGGATATTTTTCTCGGGCTTTCGGCACCCGGCGTCTTGAAGGCGGAATGGCTCGATAAATTCGCGCCGAATCCGCTGATCCTGGCGCTCGCCAATCCCGAGCCTGAAATTCTGCCCGATCTGGTGGCCGCGCATCGGCCGGATGCGATCATCTGCACCGGGCGGAGCGATTTTCCGAACCAGGTCAACAACGTACTGTGCTTTCCATTCATTTTTCGCGGCGCGCTCGATGTCGGGGCGACGGCGATCACCGAGGGGATGAAACTGGCCGCGGTCAATGCGATTGCCGAACTCACGCGGATCGAGGCATCGGACACGGTGGCGGCGGCCTATGGCGGGCATGCGCCGGTGTTCGGGCGGGATTACATCATTCCCAAACCGTTCGATACGCGGCTGATCCTGCATATTGCCCCGGCGGTCGCCCGGGCGGCGATGGCGGAAGGGGTCGCGCGCCGGCCGATTGCGGATTTCGATGTCTATATCAGGGAACTCGAGCGGTTCGTGTTCCGCTCCGGCCTGCTGCTGCGCCCCGTCATCGAGGTGGCGCGTTCGGCGAAATCGCGCATCGTCTATGCCGAAGGCGAGGACGAACGGGTGCTGCGGGCGGCGCAAAGCGTGGTCGATGATCATTTGGGCGTGCCGCTGCTGGTCGGTGATACCAACGCCATCGTGCTCGCGCGCGATACCACCCTGTCCGCCAGGCTGCTCGCCGATTACCAGCGCCTGGTCGGCCGTCGGGGCGTGCCGCCGGATGCCGCGGCGCGCCAACTCGCGCGGCGGCCCACCGTCGCGGCGGCGATGATGCTGGCCTCCGATGAGGCGGATGCCGCAATCTGCGGCGGACTCGGCGACTGGTCGCGCCAGTTCCGCTACGCGCTGCCGATCATTCCGCGCCAGAAAGGCATCAACCGGATCTCCGCCGTCACCGCGCTGATCCTGCAGAGCGGCAATCTGTTTTTCTGCGATACGCATGTGAACGAAGATCCGAGCGCCGAAGATATCGCGGAAATGACCCATCTGGCGAGTGCGATGGTGACGCGTTTCGGGATCGCACCGAAAGTGGCGCTGCTGTCGCATTCCAATTTCGGCGCCGCGCAATCGGCCTCGGCGCGCAAGATGCGCAAGGCCCTGGCACTCATTCGCGCGCAGGACCCCGACCTCGAGGTGGACGGCGAAATGCACGCCGATGACGCGCTGTTCGAGCCGATCCGCAATCGCTCGGTCTGCGATTCACGGCTGACCGGTTCGGCCAATCTGCTGGTGATGCCGAATATCGACGCCGCCAATATCAGCTTCAACCTGCTGAAAGCCGCCGGCGAGGCGGTGACCGTGGGGCCGCTGCTGCTCGGCCTCGCCAAGCCGCTGCATATCGCGGTGCCGAGCGTGACGGCGCGCGGGTTGGTGAATATGAGCGCGGTGGCGGCGATGGAGGCTGTGCTGGCGGGGTAGGGAAGGAAGGGGAAGGCTTCTTTTTTGTAAAAAAGAAGCAAAAAACTTTTTGACTCTGGGACTGGGGGTTTGGCTGGATTTCGCCCCCTTCGCACGCCCATATTGTTGCGATATCGCAACAATATGGGCGTGCGAAGGGGCTTGGGTCAGGCGGGTTGAATTTTGAAATCAGGCGTTGGTGTGGGGGAGTCGGACGTGGTGGGTTCTGGCGTGCCGAAGAGGATGTGGCGGCGGGAGTCGGGCGGTGGGTCGGGGGCGAAGGGGGGTTCGGTGGGCAGGTCGATGCCCATGGCGTTGTAGAGCGGGGTGAGGATGCGGATGAGTCTGGGGTTGGCTTGCAGGAATCCTGCGAATTCGGGGTCGGCGAGGATGTGTTGCAGGGTGAAGCGGGTGAAGCCGGTTTCGGGGATCAGGCGGTAGAGCCAGGCTTCGCGGCACGGCAGG
>NZ_NCJX01000100.1:0-26880 GCF_002282635.1 Acidiphilium sp. 34-64-41
CGCGACAACTCGGCACACAGCGCACGGCCGACAAAACCGCTGGCACCCGTCACCATGATGCGCCCCGTGGGCATTAGTACCGCACCTCGTTCACCTTGTGAGTGTCATCTCGTTGGCACACACATCAGGTCTTCAGCACACGGCGGTACAAGTCACCATAGGCCTGCCCCAGAGCCGGCCCGGAAAACAACTGCTCATAGCGTTTCCGGGCCGACTCGCCAAAACGTCGCGCCAGCGCTTCGTCCTTCTCCAGGCTCAACATCGCGCCCGCCAGTTCGATCGGGTCTTCCGGGGACACGACCAAACCTGTCTCTTCTTGGGTATTGACGAATGAAGTCCCGGTGCCAATTTCGCACGAGATCATCGGCCGTCCCAACATCGCGGCCTCCACCAGCACCATGCCGAATGCGGGCAGTTTTGGTGCCGCGGTCAGTACCTCGCCGATCCCGCCCATCCGCGCCGGTTCGCTGGCGATGCACACCGGCACATCCGCCCCCAGCGGTTCGGCCAGGAAATCGGGCATTGGGCAATTCCAGTGCCGCGCGATCAATCGGCACGCCGCTGCGGCATCGGCCGAGCCACCGCCGATGCCCGATGCCACTGGCAGATTTTTGGTCAGCCGGAACGCGAAATCCGCCGATCGCCCCATGGACGCGCCGAATCCCCGTGCCGCCCGCAGCACCAGATTGTTCGGCTCCGCGGCCAGCCCATCGCTGAACGGCCCGGTCACCGCGATGCTCAGCGCCGAGGCCGGAGTCATGCTCAAGCGGTCGCCCACGCCGGGAAACACCGCGAGGCTGTCGAGCAGATGAAACCCATCCGGCCGCCGTCCGACCACGTGGAGGAATAAATTCACCTTGGCGCGCGCCAATTCGGTCAGGATCGTGCTCACCGGCTCACGACCCTGCCGCTTCATGTTTCAGATGAGCCTCGATCTTTGCGGCCTCCGCCTTGTCGGGGTGTAGTGCCAGCGCGCGCGCCCATTGGTTGCGCGCTGCCAGCCGATTGCCGGCGGCGGCAAAAATATCGGCCAGATGCGCATTGACCTCGGCATCGTCCGGTGCGGCCTGCACCGCGCGGATCTGCACCTTCATCGCTTCGGCGATCTTGCCGCGCCGCAGCAGCACATAGCCCAGGCTGTCGATGATCGCGCCCTCGTTCGGATCGACCTGCAACGCCTGCTCGATCATGGCCTGCGCCTGCGCCAGATGAGCGCCGTGGAGCGCATCCGAATAGCCCAGATAGTTCAGCACGAACGGCTGGCCCGGTTGCAGGGCGAGCGCGCGGTGCAGATCGGCCTCGGCGGCGGGCCAGTCGTTCAGCTTATCCTCGGCGATCGCCCGGCCGTAATACAGCGCCCAGGCATTGCCCGGCGGGTTTGGCCCCAGCCGCGCCAGCGCGCGGGAATATAAACTGCGCGCCGCCTGGAAATGACCCGCATCGCGCTCGATATCGGCGGCCAGGGTCAGCGGCGCCGTATTGTGTGGATGCGCCTTTGCCAGGGCGGCGAGCGCCGGCAGCAGGGGCGCGCCTTGGCCCAGCCCATCGAGGATCTGGCCGCGCCGCATCACGGCCGGGCCGTAGAGCGGATCATCCGGTCCGATTTTCGCCAGATCGGCGGCGGCTTTTTCAGGGTGCTTCAGCGCGATGTCGAGGTCGGCCCGTACCAGACGCACGGCCGTCAGATCGGGTCGCAGGCCGAGCGCGAATCCCAGCAGAATCTGGCGCAGCAGCACTTGTTGCGGCTGATTGATCGATCCCGCCAGCGTCAGATAGGCCTCCGCCACGCCATCCTTGGCCGATCCGATCATCGGGTCCGCCGCGTCCTGCTCGAGCGCGCGCAGCGCCAGTGACAGGTCGGGATGGCTGGCAACCATGCGGACCAGCAGCGCATCGGCGCGGTCGCGATGGCCCTGGCGTGCCTGAAAACTCGCGATCGCCTCGGCAAGGCGCAGATTGGGCGCCTGGAACGCCTGCTCCGCCTGGGCATAGAACGGCGCCGCCTGCACCGCCCGCCCCGCCAGATCGGCGATCAGCCCGGCATTCAGCGCGTAGACCGGCCCGAACGGCGGCGTGGTTTCGAGCCCCTGCAGCAGTTCGATCGCCCGATCCGTCTCGCCCGCGCCGGCTTCGGGCCAGGCGACCAGCAGGGGGCGGATCAGGCCGGTCACGCCATCGGGTGCCATCGTCGCGAAGATGGCCGCCGCCTTGGCATCGTCCCCGGCCTGCATCATCGCATTGCCGCGCACCATGATCGCGAGCGGATCGGTACCGAGTTTCGCGGCAGCAGGGCGGTCACGAACCCCTGGCGCAACAAGGCCTGATTGCCGGGATCGAGCGCAATCGCCTGCGCGAACAAACGTGCCGCGGCCGCTTCATGCCCGGTGCCGGCGGCGTAGTTGCCGGCCATGAACGCTCCGTACAGCGACATCGTGCCCGGCCCGGCGGTGGCGGGTGCGGAACCGGCCACGCCGCCGGCGCAGGACGAGAGCAGCAGAACCAACGAACAGGCCGCGCGCCGCAGCGCCTTCGAAGCTGGGATCATCATGGTTTCCTAACCCGGATCACCGTGCCGGTCACGCCCCCCGCGACACCCAGGGAACGGCGGCCGGCTTGTTTCCAGCGCGCTGCGGGATTACAGCAAATGACCCCGCACCGATCGCCATTGGATGCGGTACCCCTCCGGAGCTTGCGCTTTCGAGGCCTATGAGGATAGCAACGATGGCACCGAGCCGCCCGCAAACCGCCAACAACCTCTACCAACGCGAAACATCCGGCATCCGCGTTTCGGTCCGCGTGATTTTTCTGGAAGACCAGTCGAGGCCGGACGAGCGGCATTTTGTCTGGGCCTATCAGATCAAGATCGAGAACATCGGCATCGTTACAATGAAATTGCTCCGCCGCACCTGGATGATTACCGATGGTAACGGCCATATCCAGCAGGTTCATGGCCCGGGCGTGGTTGGCGAGCAACCCGTGCTCGATCCGGGCGATAGCTTCGAATACACCTCGGGCACGCCGCTCGAGACGCCTAGCGGGTTCATGACGGGGCTGTTCCACATGATCGCGGTGGACAGCGGCGAACCGTTCGACATCGCGATCCCCGCGTTCAGCCTCGACAGTCCGCATGGCGATCAGCGGCTGCACTGATGATCAGCCCACAAATCATGGCAACATCATCGGGTTGCGGGGTTGCAAGTGCCGACCATATGCCGTTCAGAGCGGGCTGTTGAAAACATCCCGCAAGTCAATGATGGGAGACTGCCGGTGGATATTCATACCCCGCTCGATCACTTGGATAACGCGGGACATCCTGATCGTCCGAGCCGCGCCGAAGCCGAGGCCGCGATCCGTACGCTGATCCAATGGGCCGGTGACGACCCGGCGCGTGAGGGGCTGCTCGATACGCCGGCCCGGGTTGCCCGGTCCTACGAGGATTTCTTTCGCGGCTATGCCGAGGACCCCGAAGCCATCCTGACCCGTACCTTCGAGGAAATCGAAGGCTATGACGAGATGGTGATTTTGCGCGACATTCGCCTCGAATCCCATTGCGAACATCACATGGTGCCGATCATCGGCGTCGCCCACGTCGCCTACCTGCCGAACCGCCGGGTGGTCGGCATCAGCAAACTCGCCCGCGTGGTCGATGCCTATGCCAAGCGCCTGCAGATCCAGGAAAAGCTTACCGCCCAGATCGCCAACACGATCAACGAAGTGCTGCAACCGCGCGGCGTCGCCGTGGTGATCGAGGCTGGGCACGAATGCATGTCCACCCGCGGCGTCCATAAAACCGGTGTCGCCATGGTCACCAGCCGCATGCTCGGCGCGTTCCGCGATGATCCCTCGACGCGGCGGGAGTTTTTGTCGATGATTCAGGGGCGGCGGTGTACGGGGTTTGAGAGTTAAGCGAGCACTTCTTTTTTTGTAAAAAAAGAAGCAAAAAAACTTCTATTCCCTGGGTCTCCGGCGTTCAGGCGCCGGGGACCCAAATTAAAAAAAGTTTTTTGCTACTTTTTTTCAAAAAAGTAGTACTTCCTTACCTTCCCTCACGCCATTTCCACCAACAAATCCTTAGCCTCCACCGCCTCACCCGGCTTCACATGCAGCGCCTTGACGCTGCCATCGCGCGGTGCGGCGATGCGCGTCTGCATCTTCATCGCCTCGATCGCGACCAGCGCGTCGCCCTGGCTGACGGACTGCCCCTCGCGCACCATGATGGTGGCGACGGTGCCCGGCATGGGCGCGCCAATCTCGCCATCCTTGGTATCATCCGCCTTGCGCCGCGCGGCGCGGGTGGGCGTCACCGCGCGGTTCGGCACCACCACCACGCGCGGCTGGCCGTTGAGTTCGAAAAACACCCGGACATTGCCGTCCTCATCGGTCTCGCTCATCGTCTGCAGGCGCAGGATCAGCGTCTTGCCGGGTTCCATCTCGATGGCGATTTCATCGCCTTGCTGCATGCCGTAAAAATACACCGGCGTCGGCAAAACGCCGACCGGCCCATAGGTCCGCCGCGCCGCGCAATAGCCGGCGTAGACCTGCGGATACATCACATAGGCCGCCAGACCATCGTCATCGACCGGCCCGGCGCATTGTTCGGTCGCGGTGGCGCGCAATGCCTCGAGATCCGCCATCGGCAGCAGCGACCCCGGCCGCACGATATAGGGTTCCTCATCGCGCAGCGCCTTGGCCTGCAACAACCCCGGCCACCCGCCGGGCGGCTGGCCCAGATCGCCGCGCAGCATCTCGACCGCGGAGGCCGGAAACGCGATCTCCTTGGCGGGGTCGAGCACATCGCCCACCGTCAGCCCCTGGCTGACCATCATCAGCGCCATGTCGCCCACCACTTTCGACGAGGGAGTGACCTTCACGATATCGCCGAACATCATGTTCACGTCGCGATAGGTGCGCGAGATTTCGTGCCAGCGCTCGGCCAGGCCCAGCGAGCCGGCCTGTTCGCGCAGATTGGTGAACTGCCCGCCCGGCATTTCATGTAGATAGACTTCCGACGCACCGGATTGCAGGTCGCTTTCGAACGCCGCGTATTGCGCCCGCACCGCCTCCCAATAGAAACTCAAATCCCGGATCACGGTGGGGTCGAGCCCGGTATCGCGATAGGTATGCCGCCAGGCTTCGACCAGCGAGCCCAGGCAGGGTTGCGAAGTGAGGCCGGACATCGGGTCCATCGCCGCATCCACCGCATCCACCCCCGCTTCGACCGCGGCGAGCACCGTCGCCCCCGAAATGCCCGAGGTATCATGCGTGTGCAGATGAATCGGCAAGCCGACCGCGTCTTTCAGCGCGCGTACCAGGACCCCGGCGGCCGAGGGTTTCAGCACGCCCGCCATGTCCTTGATCGCGAGAATATGGCAGCCCGCCGCTTCGAGTTGCTTCGCCAGATCGACGTAATAATTCAGCGAATACTTCGCCCGCTCGGGGTCGAGAATATCGCCGGTGTAACAAATCGCACCCTCGGCGAGCTTGCCGGTTTCCAGCACCGCATCGATCGCGACGCGCATGTTCTCGACCCAGTTGAGGCAGTCGAAAATCCGGAACAGATCGATGCCGTTGGTGGCCGCGCGCTGGACGAAATACCGCACGATATTGTCGGGATAATTAGTGTACCCCACGCCGTTGGCACCACGCAGCAGCATCTGCAGCAGAATGTTGGGCGCGGCCGCCCGGATCGCGGCGAGGCGCTCCCACGGGCTTTCGGTCAGAAACCGCATCGAGACATCGAACGTCGCCCCGCCCCAGCATTCGAGCGAGAACAACCCCGGCAGCCCCACCGCATAGGCGGGCGCCGCGGCGACGATGTCATAGCTGCGCATCCGCGTTGCCAGCAGCGACTGATGCGCATCGCGCATCGTGGTGTCGGTGATCAGCACGCGCGATTGCTGGCGCATCCAGCCAGCGAACCCGACCGGCCCGAGTTGGTCCAGCAATTGCCTGGTGCCATCAGCGGGTTTGCCGATCACCCGCGGCGCATCCGGCGTGCGGGCCGAGGTCAGCGGCTTGCGCCGTCCGCGCACGTCGGGGTGGCCGTTCACCGTCACATCCGCGACATAGCGCAGCAAGCGGGTTGCCCGATCCCGCCGTTTCGGCAGGGTGAACAACTCCGGCGTGGTATCGATGAAGCGGGTGGTGTAGTCGCCCGCCTGGAACGAGGGGTGGGTCAACAGCGCCTCGAGAAACGGCAAATTCGTGGTGACACCACGGATCCGATATTCCCGCAGCGCGCGCAGCATCCGCGCCGTCGCCTCGCCGGGCGAGGGCGCCCAGGCCGTCACTTTTTCCAGCAGCGCATCATAAAACCGCGTCACCACCGCACCCGAATAGGCGGTGCCGCCATCGAGGCGGATGCCGAAGCCGAACGCGCCGCGATAGGCCGAAATCCTGCCGTAGTCGGGGATGAAATTATTCTCTGGATTCTCGGTGGTGATCCGACATTGCAGCGCGTGGCCATCGAGCACGATGCCCGATTGCGGCGGCACGCCGGTCTCGGCGACATCGCCGATATGGCCACCCTCGGCCACCTTGATCTGGGCTTTGACGATGTCGATGCCGGTGACCATTTCGGTCACCGTGTGCTCGACCTGAATTCGTGGATTGACCTCGATGAAATAGAATTTGTCGGTATCGCGATCGAGCAGAAACTCCACCGTGCCGGCATTGCGATAATCGGTCGCCCGGCCGATCGCGAGTGCTGCCTCGCACAGCGAAGCCCGCGTCGCATCATCGAGATACGGTGCCGGCGCGCGTTCCACCACTTTCTGATGACGCCGCTGGATCGTGCAGTCACGCTCGAACAGATGCACCAGATTGCCATGCGAATCGCCGAGCAACTGCACTTCGACATGGCGCGCCCGCTGGACGAGTTTTTCGATATAAACCTCATCATTGCCGAACGCAGCCTTCGCCTCGCGCCGCGCGGTGCCCAATTCGTCGATCAGCGTATCCGCCGCCGCAATCGGCCGCATACCGCGCCCGCCGCCACCCCAGGACGCCTTGAGCATCACCGGGTAGCCGATTTCCGCCGCAATGGCGCGCGTCGCCGCATCATCATCGCCCAACGGCGGACTCGCCGGCATCACCGGCACGCCGACCGAAACCGCGAGGTTACGCGCGGCAACCTTGTTGCCCAAGGTGCGCATGGTCGCCGGCAGCGGCCCGATGAACACGATGCCGGCATCCGCGCAGGCATCCGCGAAATCCGGATTTTCCGACAGGAACCCATATCCCGGATGAATCGCATCCGCCCGCGCCTCGATCGCGACGCGCAATACCTCCTCGATCGATAAATACGCCTCGATCGGGCCCATCCCCTTGCCGATCAGATAGGCCTCGTCAGCCTTGAAGCGATGGAGTGATAATTTATCCTGTTCGGCATAGACGCCGATCGTCCGAATCCCCAATTCAGCGGCCGCCCGAAACACGCGAATGGCGATTTCGGACCGATTCGCCACCAACAGCCGACTGAATTTTTTCAAGTTTCGCTCCGATCCGTTTTTGCGTCGCGTATCACGTGCGGCTTCAAGCTATGGTGACATAAACTTGCTGGCAAGCGAATTGTGCGGTGCGGTAGGCTTGGAGGAAAGAAGGGTTCTTTTTTGTAAAAAAGAACCAAAAAACTTTTTGTTGTTTGGTATTGCGGTTGTGGGTGGATCGTCGCGCTATTTCATCTTGGTTGCTGTTAGGTCGATGGTGACGTCTACGTTCAGCGCGACCCATTGGCCGCTCTGCCAGGGGCCTTGACCGACGCCGAAGGCGGTGCGCAGCAGATCGGCGCTGGCCGTCGCATGGGCGGTGTCGCCGGCGATCGTGACGGTGAAGGGCAGGGTCAGCGGCTTGGTCACCCCGCGCAACTGCAGCGTGCCGATCGCTTGGTAGGTGTTCGCCCCGGTTTTCGTGATGCGATTCGAGGTGAACACCGCCTGCGGCGATTTCGATACGTCGAACCAATCCTTGCCCGGCAATGCGGTATCGCGCTGCGAATCGCCGGTGCTGGCGCTCGCCAGATCGACCGTGACGTCGATATGTGAGTCCGCGAGATCGTCGGGGCTGAACGCGATGTCGGCGGTGAATGTCTTGAACGTTCCATGGAACTTCGTGCCGGTTTGGGTACCTGTGAAACCAAGGCTGCTTTTCGCGGCATCCACCGTCCATCGTGGCGCACCGGCAGCATGCGCGGCCAAGGGTGAAGCCAGAAGGGCGGCAGCGGCGATCGAGAAACGCGTGAACGAGTTCATGGAGCACTATCCTTCGTTTGCGCAGCACGCCGGCCGGGCAACATGCGCCGCAGCACCGTGTCGCGCTTGATGAAATGATGATGCAGGGCCGCCCCCGCATGGGCGCAGATCAGCGCGATCAACGTAAAGGCGCCGTAGTCGTGGATATCTTCGAGCACCGCCTCGGCCTGTTTTTTATGCGCAAGCGTCGGCAGAATTGGCAGATCTGGCCAGGGGATGACGCCGTACAGCACGGTCGGAATATCGAACGGCGAGGCGGAAACCGCCGCCCAACCGGTCAGCGGCAAGGCGAACAGCGCAACATATAGTAACCGATGGCTCCACGTCGCCGCTGCCCGCTGCCACGGCGGCATCGCCTCGCGCAGGATCGGCGGGCGATGGCGCAGCTTCCAGCCGATCCGCAAAAATGCGGCGAGCAGGATTGTGATGCCGATCGATTTGTGCAGCTGATACAGTTGAAACAGCGATTGCGGCGGCAGTTTCACATGCGTCATCACCAGCCCGATGATTGCAAGCGCCACGATGCCGAGCGCCATCACCCAGTGCAGGATGATGGCGACCAGCGTGTAGCGCTCGGCCGGAATCGGCATCGCCACCGGCATTACTTCTGCAGTTCGAACGCGCCGGCCAGCGTCAGCGTGACATCGTCGCCCACCATCGGCACATAGGCCTTGACGCCGAATTCACTGCGCTTGACCACGCCGATCGCGGAAAACCCGACAGTATCGGCCTTGTCGATCGGGTTGATGCCGGTGCCGATAAACCGCGCCTTCAGCACGATCGGCCGGGTCACGCCATGCAGCGTCAAATTGCCGTCGATCGTCGCGGTGGTCTTGCCGGTGCGGATCACCTTGGTCGATGTGAATGTCGTGGTCGGGTATTTGGCGGTGTCGAACCACTGGTTGTTGTTCAACTCGGTGGTCAATGCAGGCACCGTCGTCATCACCGACTTCATCCCGATCGTGACATCGAGCTTGTCGGCCGCCGGCTTGGCCGTATTCAGCACCAGGCTGCCCGAGGCATCGCCGAACATGCCGGAAAACTCGGTGAACCCGAAATGGGACAGGGTGAAGACCACCTGGGTATGATAGGGGTCGACCTTGTATGTGCCCGCCTTGACCGCTGCCGGGTTTTTCGAGGCGATTTGCGCGAGCGCGGACGGCGCCGCAGCGATCAACGCCGTTACGGCAAGAGCAGCAAACGATAGTTTCATGAGATGTCGTTCCTTGATGTAAAACGCGATGCGGGAGGCTGAACCTGTGCGGTCGGGGCGTCCCGCTTTGCTAGGTCAGGCCGCCAATGCCGCAATTTCGGCTTGGGCTTTGCCGATTGCACCCTCGCGGGCCTCCGGTCCGAACGCGATGCCTTCGGCGCGGATGAAGGTGATATCGGTCAGGCCGATGAACGAGAGCACGGCGGTCAGGTAGGTTTCCTGGTGCTCGAGGCCGGCGGCGGGGCTGCCGGCGGAATAGACGCCGCCGCGGGTCGAGGCGATCAGGATTTTCTTGCCTTTGGGCAGCAGGCTCTCCGGCATGCCGCCTTCGCCGTAGCGGAAGGTCTTGCCGGCGACGACGACGCGATCGATCCAGGCCTTGAGCTGGCTGGGAATCCCGAAATTATACATCGGCGCGCCGATCACGATAATATCGGCGGCAAACAATTCGTCGATGAACGCGCTGCCGGTGGCGAGATCGGCGCCGAGAGCGGCATCGCTCACCGCGCTGCCCTGCCAGGCGGCCATGTGCGCGCCCGACAGATGCATCATCGGCGTCGCGGCCAGGTCGCGGTAGACGATGTCGAGGTCAGGATGCAGTGCTGCCTCCTTGGCGACGATTTCGGCGGTGAGGATTCGGCTGACCGAGTGGGGGCCGAGGATGCTGGAATCGATGTGCAATAACTTCATGGTTTGAAACTCCGGCCGGCGGCGTGGCGGTATATTCCGATCCTATCCATCGGATGAAGCGATAGACGGAGAGTGGCGATGCTTGACGGAATTTCACTCGACCAGTTGCGGGTGTTCATCACGGCGGCGGACGAAGGCAGTTTTTCAGCGGCGGGACGCAAATTGCGCCGCGCGCAATCGGTCGTGAGCGACATGGTCAGCACGCTGGAAGGGCAAATCGGTGTCACCTTGTTCGATCGCACCGGTCACACGCCGAAATTGACCGGGGCGGGCACGGCCCTGCTCGGCGATGCGCGCACCATCATGTGCGGGGTCGATGGTTTGAAAGCGCGGGCGAAGGGCATGGCGCGCGGGCTGGAGCCGGAATTATCCGCGGTGATCGACGTGTTTTTCCCGATGACCGCGATTACCGCCGCGGCACGGGCGTTTCGAGCCCAGTTCCCCGGCACGCCGCTGCGGCTCTATGTCGAAGCTCTGGGAGCGGCGGGCCTGAAAGTAGTCGACGGCAGTTGCAGCTTCGGCGTGGTCGGCAGTTCATTGCCGCTGCTGCCACCCACAATGACGAGCGAGCGGCTGGATGGAATCGAGATGGTGCTGGTGGCATCGCCCGCTCATCCGCTGGCGTCGCTGACGGGCACGATCCCGCGCGCCGAGCTGGCGCGCCATGTTCAGCTGGTGCTGACCGACCGGTCCGACCTGTCGGCCGGGCGGGAGTTCGGTGTGATTTCGCCGCAGACCTGGCGGCTCGCGGATTTATACGCAAAGCACGAATTTCTGCGCCACGGCCTGGGGTTCGGCGGCATGCCGCTGCATTCGGTCACGGCGGATCTGGCGAACGGCGCGCTGGTTCGGCTTACGGTCGAGGATATGCCGGCGGGTGGGCTTACTCTGCCGATGGCGGTGGTCTATCCCAGCGCGTTGCCGCCGGGGCCGGCCGGTCGATGGTTGATCGAGTTTTTGAAGACGGCGGAAGCAAGCGCTTCTTTTTTGTAAAAAAGAAGCAAAAAACTTTTTTTAATTTGGGGCACGGGTGTTTTCGCCGGTATGGGCTCAACGTCAAAAAGTTTTTTCGCTTCTTTTTTTACAAAAAAAGAAGTGCTTCCTTACGCCTTATTGGCTGCCACAAACTGCTCCAGCCAATGAATGGTATAATCCCCACTCTGAAACCCCGCATCATCCAGAATCCGCAAATGCAACGGAATCGTGGTCTTGATCCCCGCGATCGCGAATTCTTCCAGCGCGCGCCGCATGCGAGCGATCGCTTCGGGGCGGCTGCGGCCGTGGACGATCAGTTTGGCGACCAGGCTGTCATAGTGCGAGGGCACGCGATAGCCGGCATACAGCGCCGAATCGAGGCGCACGCCCAAGCCGCCGGGCGCATGGAACATCGTGACCGTTCCGGGCGACGGCGCGAAGGTTTCGGGGTCTTCGGCGGTGATCCGGCATTCGATCGCGTGGCCGGACACTTTCACGTCGGACTGGTCGTAGCCGAGCGGTTCGCCGAACGCGATGCGGATTTGTTCGCGCACCAGATCGACGCCGGTGACCATTTCCGTGACCGGATGCTCGACCTGCAGGCGGGTGTTCATTTCGATGAAGGCGAACTGGCCGTCCTGATACAGGAATTCGAGCGTGCCGGCGTTGCGATAGCCGAATTTTTCGAGCGCCTGGGTGGCGATGGCGCCCAACGCGGTGCGTTCGGCAGCGGTGATGCCGGGCGATCCGGCTTCTTCGAGCAGTTTTTGATGGCGGCGCTGGAGCGAGCAGTCGCGCTCGCCAAAATGCACGACCTTGCCGTAATTATCGCCCAGCACCTGTAATTCGATATGGCGCGGCCGATCGAGGTATTTTTCGATATAGACGGCGTTGTTGCCGAACGCAGCGGCGGCTTCGGCGCGCGCGGTCGAAAACGCCTCGGCCACTTCATTGAGCGTGCGGGCCACTTTCATGCCGCGCCCGCCACCACCGGCCGCTGCTTTCACCAGCACGGGGCAGCCGATCTGGCGGGCAACCTCGATCGCCGCCTCGACATCCGGCACTTCGCCGTCCGACCCGGGGACCAGCGGCACGCCAAGCTCGGCCATCGTGGTCTTGGCGGTGATCTTATCACCCATCATGCGAATGTGGGTGGGGCTGGGACCAATGAAGGTGAGACCGTGAGCCTCCACCATTTCGGCGAAATCGGCGTTTTCCGACAGGAAGCCATAGCCAGGGTGGATCGCCTCGGCGCCGGTGATCAGAGCGGCGGAGAGCAGCGCCG
This sequence comes from Acidiphilium sp. 34-64-41, assembly GCF_002282635.1. Classification (NCBI taxonomy): domain Bacteria; kingdom Pseudomonadati; phylum Pseudomonadota; class Alphaproteobacteria; order Acetobacterales; family Acidocellaceae; genus Acidiphilium; species Acidiphilium sp. 34-64-41. The sequence goes on from NZ_NCJX01000100.1 coordinate 12,413, forward strand.
GCATATTGAGATAGGAGTCGCGCGCAAGCGGCGGGCCGATGCACAGGCTTTCATCGGCGAGGCGGACATGCATCGCATCGGCGTCGGCGGTGGAATGCACGGCCACGGTGGCGATGCCCATTTCGCGGCAGGCGCGCTGGACGCGGAGCGCGATTTCGCCGCGGTTGGCAATCAGGATTTTACTGAACATTACTCGATGATCACCAGCGGTTCGTCGTATTCGACCGGCTGGCCGCCGGTGACCAGAATCTGCTTCACGGTGCCGGCACGAGGTGCCTTGATCTGGTTGAAGGTTTTCATCGCCTCGATCAGCAGCAGCGTCTGACCGGCCTCGACACTGGCGCCAACCGTGATGAACGGGGCGGCACTCGGCTCGGGGGCGAGGTAAGCGACGCCGACCATCGGCGATTTCACCGCACCAGGGTGCACGCCCATATCCTGCGCCGCCGCGACCTGCGGTGCTGGTGCTGGTGCGGGGGCAGGGGTGGCGGGCGCGGCCATCATCGGTTGCATCATTGCTGCCGGTTGGGCCACCGCGCGGGCGAGGCGCAGCCGCCGGTCGCCCTCTTCCAGTTCGATCTCGCCGAGACCGCTTTCGTTCAACAGGGCTGCCAACTGGCGCAGCGCTTCGGGGTCGAAGGATAAACTCATGCTTCCTGCTCCACAATGTCGGCAATCGCCTGCAAGGCCAGCCGGTAGCCGGTGAATCCAAGCCCGCAGATCACGCCGCGCGCCGCCATCGATATATAGGAATGGTGGCGAAACGGCTCGCGGGTGAAAATATTCGACAGATGCACCTCGATCACCGGCAGATCGACCGCGTGCAGCGCATCCATCAGGGCGACCGAAGTATGCGAATAGCCCGCCGGGTTGATGATGATGCCGGCGGCCCGGCCGCGGCATTCCTGGACCCAGGTGATCAACTCGCCCTCGCCGTTGGTCTGGCGGAAATCGATGGCGAGGCCCAACGGCTCGGCCGCCTCGGCACACACCGCCTCCAGATCGTCGAGCGTCTGGATGCCGTAGATTTCCGGCTCGCGCAGGCCGAGCAGATTGAGGTTAGGGCCGTTGAGCACGGCAATCAGGGGTTCCGCCATCCGCCGCGCCTAGCACAAGGCGATGGGTCGGCCAACTGTGCCGGGCTGGCGGACGAACAGGCAGGGGACAGCAGAGGAGGTCTCTTCTTTTTTGTGAACAAAAAAGAAGCAAAAAAAACTTCGCTAATTCTGGCCCGTGCCCGCGACAACACCCGTACCCCAGATCAAAAAAAGTTTTTTGCTTCTTTTTTTCAAAAAAGAAGCGCTTCCTTCCTTACTCCTCCTCAGCCCAACACGGTCTTCCCGCCCGCCGCATCGAGGATGTAATGCGGCAGAGCAGTGCCCGAAACCGTGCCGCGCAGCGCGGCGAGCAGGGCGCGGCCTTCGGCGATCGGCACATGAAACCGGGCGGTACCGGGTGCCGGGTCGAGCTGGTGGAGGTAATAGGGTTTCACCCGGCAGGCCAGCATGGTTTCGAACAGATCGCGCAGGGCGGCCTCGGAATCATTGACGCCCCGCAGCAGCACGGATTGGCCGAGGACCGGTATGCCGCCGTAGCGCAGGCGGGCCAGCGCATCCTGCGCGGCTGCGGTGAATTCGCTGGCGTGGTTGGCGTGCAGCACGATGAACAGCGGGGTTTCGGTATCGAGGGTCTCGACCAGGGCGCCGGTGATGCGTTCCGGCGCGACCACCGGCACACGGGTGTGGATGCGCAGGCGCCGGACATGCGCGATGGCGGTGAGGCGGCTGAGGATGTCATCGAGTCGCCGTTGCGACAGGATCAGCGGATCGCCGCCGGTCAGGATGACCTCGGCGATGGCCGGGTGATCGGCGATCCAGCCGATCGCGGCATCGAGTTCGGCGTCGTTCAGGACACCGCCGTCCGGCCCGACATGCTCGCGCCGAAAGCAGAACCGGCAATAGACCGGACAGGCCAGGGTTGGTTTGAGCAGCGCGCGGTCGGGGTAGCGGTGGACGATGCCCTTGATCGGCGAGAGCGCGTCATCGCCGATCGGGTCCGCGCTTTCATGGGCGGCCAGCGTCAATTCTGCCGGATCGGGGATGAATTGCAGGCCGATCGGGTCGGTGCGACCCTCGATCAGCGCGGCCATGCCCGGCGGGATTGCGGTGGCATAGCGCGCGGCGACGGCGGTGAGCGCTGCCCGCGCGGCCGGCGGGACCAGGCCGGCCGCGATCAGGTCTTCGGGGGTGCGGAGTGTGCGCAAACTCATGCTGCGGTGCTATCCGCTGCTGCATGACCGCACAAGACACGCATTCACGCCGCTGGCATCCCGAACGATTGGCCGCGCGCATGCCCTATTTGCGCCGGCGCGCTGGGCTGACCCAGGCGACGCGGGCCTTTTTCACCGCGCGCGGCTATCTGGAGGTGGAAACGCCTTACGCGGTGCCAGTGCCGGGCGAAGAAGTGCATCTCGCCGCGTTCGCGACCGCGCGTAGCGCGCCAGATGGGGCGGTCGAGCCGTTATGGCTGCACACCAGCCCGGAATTTGCGATGAAGAAGCTGCTGGCCGGCGGGGCGGGGCGGATTTTCCAACTGGCGCGGGTCTGGCGCAACGGTGAGGGTTCGGCGACCCACGCGCCGGAATTCACCATGCTGGAATGGTATCGACCCGGTGCTGCGATGGCTGAGCTGATCGCCGAGACGATCGCGTTTCTACGTGCGGTGCTGCCGCCGGTGGTGACCTGCCGGGGCGTGACGACGCGGCTCGATCGGGTCGAGGTGATCAGCGTGGCGGCGGCGTTCGAGCGCTATCTCGGCATCGACGTGCTGGCGAGTGTGAACGATGCAGAGCGTCTGGCGGCTGATGCGCGCACGCCGCGCCGGCCGGGCGAGAGCTGGGAGGATCTGTTCTTCCGGCTGATGCTCGGCCATATCGAGCCGCGGCTCGGGCACGATGTGCCGAGCGTGCTCACCGGCTGGCCGGCGCCGCTGGCGGCACTGGCGCGGCGTGATCCCGCCGATGCGCGGGTGGCGGAGCGGTTCGAGCTCTACGTGTGCGGCATCGAGCTCGCCAATGCCTTCGTCGAACTGACCGATGCGGCTGAGCAGCGTGCCCGGTTCGAGGATGATCGCGCGCGGCGTCACGCGATCAACGGCGTGGCGGATTGGCCGCTCGATCAAGATTTGCTAGACGCCGTCGCAATGATGCCGCCCTGTGCCGGTATTGCGCTCGGCTTTGACCGGCTGGCGATGATCGCGACCGGTGCCGCGCGCATCACGGATGTGTTATGGATGTGAAATTCTTCTGAAACTCTGTGGTTACACCAGATTGCTACCATATGGTTTAAACGAAATTCATTCTGATGGAGCGCATGATGCGTAACCTGATTCGGGCGAGCAAATGTCTGGTTATGTCGGTCGTCCGGAATCGGTACTAGTCGCCCAGCTTGGCGTGCCGGATCGGAGGATTCATGTCGGGGGGCTGACATACTTCGCCTATGTCCATAAATCCTTTCATTATCAGTCTGGCTCGTTCGGCTATGGCGGTTTCGGTGGATTTTACGGTCCGTTTTCTGGACCGTTCTACGGTAGTGGCTTTCCGGCGGAGGCCTATACGAGTGAATGTACCACGACCTTCGCTCTGAAGAATAAAATGGTCCAGTCGTTCGAACTGCGGGGCAACGACTGCTGAAAATGCGAGCGCCGGGTGCCTTGGCACCCGGCGCCTGATTGCGCTTGCAAGTCTGCCCCGCCCATTCTGCCCCGCCGGTCAGCGCGCCATCGATTAAATGACTCCAAGCAACCACAGAATCAGCAGAACAATAATAACGGTTCCTAAGCCACCACCCCAGTAGAACATCCGCCCGTCTCCTTTTGCGTTGTTGCGATCGTGCTCAATTATGTAAAATTCGGAGTCGTCGTTTCCAGTCGCGATTCATTGCTTTACTGTCATCATGGCCTGCGGCGCGGGTGGCGCCGCGAATAATGAGGCGGCGGTGTCGTCCGTCAGAACCTGTGTCCGGCCGGTCAACCAGGCATGGAGGGCGGCGTCGCGCAGCGGCGGCGAGAACAGGCTGCCCTGACCGTGATCGAACCCGAGGTCGACGAGGGCCGCTTCAGTCTGTTCGTTCTCGACGCCCTCGCCAGTGACCCGCATGCCTATGTCGCGCGCCAGGTGCGTGATGTTGCGCAGGATGGTGCCGCGTCGACGATCGCCCATGGCGTCGTGGATCAGCGTGCGGTCGATTTTCAGCCAATCGAATTGGACGTAGTAAAGTGTCGCGATCGATGAAAAGCCGGAGCCGAAATCATCAAGGCTCAGCCGGCAACCCAACGCCTTGATGCCGTCGAGTGTCGCGACCGTCTCGGGCGTGATGTTCAAGATGGCAGTTTCGGTCAGTTCGAACACGATGCGGCCAGGGGCCAGGGCGTTGCGCGCGAGGCTGTTTGCAATCGTATCGATCAATCCGGCATCGTGCACCTGCACCGCCGAAAGGTTGATCGCGACAGACACTTCATGTGGCAACGTCGCGGCAAAGGCGCAGGCGATCGCGATAACGTGGCGGCCGATCGGTATGATGGCACCGCTGTGTTCTGCCTCGGGGATGAACAGATCGGGTCGCAACATACCGTATTGCGGATGATCCCAACGGACCAGCGCTTCGACGGCAGTCAGATGACCGTTCGCGAGAGCCACGATCGGCTGATATTCCAGATAGAAGGCGCCGAGGTCGAGGTCGTTGTTCAGGGCGAACTTGAGGTCGCGTGCCTGCCGCGCCTCGCTTTTCGATTCGGCCACGAAAGCCCGATGCGTACCGCGCCCTTCGGCCTTGGCGCGGTAGAGCGCGAGATCAGCAGCGTGATGGACGTCCGCGGGGTTCTGATCCGCGGTCGAGACCATCGCAATGCCGACGCAGGCGCCGATCGTGAGATTGACCTCATCAATCCGGAACGGTTCAGCGAGGCGTTCGACGATCCGGGCGGCGATGACCTCGGCCGCAGCTTGATCGGTGTTGGGCAGGATGATCCCGAATTCGTCGCCGCCGAGACGGAACGGCCGGTCATGTTCACGCACGCAGCGCAGAATGCGCTGCACCGCCGCCACTAACAGGGCATCGCCGGTCTGATGGCCGAACCGGTCGTTGACCGATTTGAAATGATCGAGATCGATGCAGAGCAGTGCCGCCCCGTCGTCCGGGTTCGCGCACAGGCTGGCGAGGTCGGCATCGAAGCTCATCCGGTTGGCGAGGCCGGTCAGATTGTCGTGGCGGGCGATGTGGTCGATCTGGCGCTCGGCCTGGCGGATGGCGGTCACGTCCGACCCGACGCCGCGATAGCCAATGAATTGATCATCCGCGCCGAGAATCGGCTTGCCAGTGATCGACCAGCACCGGATTTCGGTGCCGAAGCGCAGTTCGACGCGCTGTTCATGGAACGGTTGGCGGCGGCCCACGTGGTCGATCAAGTTTGCGACAACGCCATCGTTGGCCTGGTTGATGCAGCGGGCGCGATGATCGGTGAGGAAGCGGATGATCGATGTGCCGCTGAGCACGGCCTGGGTCGTCAACGCAGCCTCGGCGAACCGCGCCGATGGGCGGACCAGGTCGAGATTGGCATCGGTTTCCCAAAGGAAGTCGCTCGTACCTTCCTGGAAATCGCGCAGCAGCAGCCCGATCAGTGCATTCTGGCGCTCGGCTTCGATGCGCTTGAGTTCGCGATCGATCGTGCTGGCGTTCACGGACAGGATCGATGTGAAGGTCAGGAAGGCATAGCTGAGCAGCCCGATCAGGCTGGGGATGGGTGGGGTCGCGGCATCGATCATGATCGCGAGGAACGAGCCGATCGTGATGGGGGTCCACAGTGCGAACGCGTAGAGGGCGGGGCCGACAAAGACCGGCGCCGACATGAGGCCGACCGCCAACGCATACAGCGTGCTGGTCTGAACCAGATTCGCGTGGCGCAGGCCGAACATCAGAACGATCGACCAGGCGATGCCCAATGTGAAAGACAGGGACACGAAAATGACCTTGAACGTCGTAAGACGCCGAGTTCGGTCGCGCTCCAACAACCAAAATCGGGCCGTGGGGATCAGCCCGACGTAACAGGCCCCGACCGCACCAAAACCAAAACGCAGAATTTTGAAATCGGCGTGATCCCAAAAACTCCACGCGAGTGCGATCGCTACGAACAGGCCCGCCGCTGCCATGCGCGGCGCGAGTTTGGCACGCATGTCCAGTTGAGACATGGCGATCTGCCGATTGGTATCAATATCTAGGGCGCGTCCATTTTTTAGAAAATTTCGCAATTTTTCAATAGATTTCAGAAATTGCATCTACATAGTTTCCAGTACGCCTTTCATTAGATTTGTGAACAGTAAAGATACCCTAAAACTATAACAATTCATCCAATTCCGTTTATCATAGCAAATCTTACAACTGACAGTGGTGGACGATATGGATGGGCTGAACTTCGCAGGCGAAATGCGGAAACCGGTCGGGATACGACCAATCAGACGTAGCAACGATGGGCTGGAGGCGCAACTTGCCGACGATCCGACCTTGCACGAGGTGGCATTCCACCTTCGCTACGAGGCGTACCGTTCTTATCAATATATACCCGATAGGCCGGATCAACTGTTTTCCGACACATATGATGAGCAGTCGAATTGCCGTACCGTCATTGTCTTCAAAAACGGCAGACCGGCGGCAACGGTGCGCGTCAGTGTTTTTGCGCCGGACCGGCCCGAATCACCCGGACTAAGATTGCAAGCGATGGAGATATTTGGAACCGAAATCGAAGATACCATGGCTGCGTTGAGGCTGCCCGACCGTCAGCCGCGCGTGATGGAAATTGCCAAGCTCGCCAGACTTCCACAGTTCGCCAAGGATATCGAGGTCGTCTTCGCGCTCTATCGCGTTGCCGGTTATTTTATTCTTCACAATGATGCTGACATCGTCTTCAACGCGGTTCGGGCTCATCATGTGCCCATGTATCGCCGCTTTGGCTTTCAGGAACTGACGCCGCCGCGCGCCTACCCGGGACTTACCTTTAAGACTGCTCTCATGGCATGTTTTCGCACCAGCTATGATCAGGCCCGCAACAACCTGCCATTCCTGCGCGGCATCAGCACCGACGATGCCGCCTATCACGGCCTCATCGCCGGTGAGCGCGTGCCGATTTTCGGGGCCGCCGCCGCACCGATCAGCGCGGGGCACCAACCTGGATCATCGGATCGGCCTTCGCAAACGCAGGATGCGCTTCACAATCGCGCATGATGCGATCGATCGTCGGAATCCCGGGGATGTCGATGCGGAAAATCCGCATCACCGCGATGATGCTGGCGAGGCAGATATCCGCCATGGTCACCGCATCGCCGTGGCAGAAGCGGCTGGTCTCCGCCTCGCTCGCCAGCCGGTGTTCCACCGCCTGCAGGCCGGTGGTGAACCAGTGAATCTGCCACGCGCGCCACGCCGCATCATCAAAACCGCCGGTGCCGGTGAGGTATTTCTTGACTCGCGGCGTGATCAGCGGATGGGTGTCGCCCGCCAGCATCGCGGCGATCGCGCGCGCACGCGCCCGCCCGTGCGGATCAGGCGGCAGCAGCGCGGGTTCAGGATATTCCTCGTCGAGGAACTCCAGGATCGCGAGTGACTGAGTGAGCGGTGCGCGCGATTGCCCGGCACCGCGATCGATCAGCGCCGGAATCGCGCCGAGGGGATTGATCGCCAGAAACGCCGCACCGCGCTGCTCGTTCGCATCGATGTCGACGATCCGCTCCTCGGCCGCGATGCCCTTGAGGTTCAGCGCGACCCGTACGCGATAGGTCGCGGAGGTCCGCCAGAACGCGAACAGCTCAAACCGTGGTGCTTCACTCATATCGGGTCTCCATCCTTGAAACTTGTTTCGAAAGGTCCTTAGTGCAGGCCAGCATACCATCAACCGCCGCGCAACCGCCGCGCCGGCAGCAAGGAGGCAGACCCGATGGCTACCGACGTCGTTTTCATCCCCGCTCTGCTGTGTGACGAAGCCCTGTATCGCGACGTGATCACCGCCGCCGGCGACGCGATCAACGCCCATGTGATGATCTCGCCCCGCGCCGATCTCGCTGAGAGTGTCGCCGATATCCTGAGCCAGGCGCCGGCTCGTTTCGCGCTCGTGGGCACGTCCTACGGCGGCAATCTGGCACTCGAGGTAGCGCTCGCGGCCCCCGAACGGGTCACCGCTCTCTGGTTGATGGGCTGCGATCCGGCCGCGCCGCAAACCGGCGGTCCCGATCTTGCGGGCGGTCTGACCGCGCAGCCCGATGCGGTGATCGATATGCTGGCGGGGCTGGTGGTGCATCAGGATGCGACCGCTTGTGCCGATATCTTCAAAACCATGGCCCATCACATCGGCGGCAAAGCCGGTGCCGCGCAGGCGACCGCGCTGGCGACCCGCCGGGAAGCGACGTCACGCCTCGGCGCGCTGCACATGCCGGCAATGGTGCTGTGGGGCAAGGATGACGCGATCGTGCCGACCGAGGTTGGTCGCAGCCTGGCCGATGATCTGCCGCACGCCCATTTCCACGTCCTGAAAGACTGCGGCCATCTGCCAACGCTCGAGAAACCGGCCGAATCGGCGGCCCTGTTTCTGGAGTTCCTCGCCGACGAGCCGCATCATCACCACCACCATTAGGGCTGCGCGGGCAGGGCAGGGTTCCGCTCCTGCCCGCCGCTCAACCCGGCCCGCTGCCGCCGATCACAACTCCTCGATGCTGCGCGCCGCCTGATCGATCAGCGCGGCGATCTCGCGGGCGACCGCGGGGGAAATCGCACCGCTGCCGCGTTTCAGGCGGAGGGCGGTCTTCAGGTTTTCCATCGCGCGGATCACCGGCAGGGCGGGTTCGTGCGCCTGCTCCTGGCCGATCCGCTCGAGGATCGTATCGACCGCCTTGCGGTTGGCCGTCAACGCTTCGGTTCCCTCGGCCGTAAGGGTAAAACTCTTGCGGCTGCCTTCGGTGGTGCCGGTCACCTGGCCCAGATCCTCCAGCATCGCCAGCGTCGGGTAGACCACGCCGGGGCTCGGCGCATAGGCACCCCCAGCCAGATCCTCGATCGCCTTGATGATTTCATAGCCATGGCGCGGCTTTTCGGCGATCAGATGCAGTACCAGCAGGCGCAGATCGCCGTGCTCCAGCAAGCGGCGCAGCCGGCCGCCTCGGAACCTGCCGTGCCCGTGCCCGCGCCCGCCATGCCCGGGCCCGTCATGCCCGGGCCCGTCATGACCGTGATGCACGCCGTCAGGCCCACGCCGGCCCCCGAACGCGAAGCGGCGCTGCATCAACCCCTCGGCGCAGTGTCCCCCAGCGTGGTGGTCGCCACGCATTGTTTCGTTCCGTCTGAACAGTCTCATCGATTGATCTCCTCTATATCGATATCTTTTAGATATATCTAAAACAGATCGATTTCAATGGAAAAAATGGTCGCGGGCCGTGCGGAGCCTGCTATGCTGGCGCGGCGTCCAACCAGGAACAAAAATCTGATGTTCAATCACAAATGGCGTCTGATCCTGCCGGCAACGGCTTCGCTTGGTCTCGCCACGGCCAATGCCGCTCCAACGCCGGCGATTACCGCCGCCGACAGCCCGATGGGCGCAGCAGTCGCGCGCGGCGCACAATTATTCGACCACGCGCGGTTCGGCAGCACCATGACCTGGGTGCCCGACATGGCGTTTCACGCCAAGCCGATGACGTGCGGCGCCTGCCACACCAACGGCGGCAAAACCATCGGCACCATGCCGAACGGCAAACAAATCCCCAGCCTGATCGGTGCCGCGGCCGATTTTCCGCGCTACAACGCGAAGAAACATGCGGTGTTCACGCTGCAACGCCAGTTGGTGCACTGCATTCGCGCCGGCATCGGCGGCAAGGCGCCGGCCTATGACAGCCCGGCGATGATCGACCTCGAAGTCTATCTGATCTCGCTGTCGAAAACCGCGCCGATCGGCCGGAACGTGCCGTAACGCCGGTCAGACCTTGCGGGCGATCGGTGCGATGAATTGCGGCTCGGTATCCCACGGAAACAGGATCCAGGTGTCCTGCGAAACCTCGGTGATGAAGGTATCGACCAGCTCTTTGCCGGCCGGCTTGGCGTAGACCGTCGCGAAATGGGCGCGCGGCAGCAGGGCACGGACTTGCCTGGCCGTGGTGCCGGTATCGACCAGATCGTCGATGATCAGAAACCCGGTGCCGTCTCCGGCAGCGGTCGGCGGTTTCGTGATGCGGGGTTCGCCGCGCTCTTCCTCGTCATAGGTCACGATCGACACGGTTTCGATCAGCCGGCACTCCAGTTCGCGCGCCACGATCGCCGCCGGGATCAACCCGCCGCGGGTGATGGCGACGATGCCGTCGAACGGACGCATGGTGTTCAGCCGCCAGGCCAGCGCCTTGGAATCGCGGTGCAACTGGTCCCACGAAACGACGTAATAATGCTGCGCCATCAGAACAATCGGCCTCCCACCGGCACTTCGAAATCAGGCCGGACCAGCACGACCGCCCCTTCGGCATCCGGCATCCCGAGGGTCAAGACTTCCGATACGAACTTGCCGATCTGGCGGGGCGGAAAGTTCACCACGGCACACACCTGGCGCCCCAGCAACCGGTCCGGCTTGTAATGAACGGTGATCTGCGCCGAGGATCGCTTGACGCCGATATTGCCACCGAAATCGATCCACAGCTTGATGGCGGGTTTCCGTGCCTCAGGAAACGGCTTGGCATCGATGATAATGCCGACCCTGATGTCGACCTGTTCGAAATCGGCGTAGGTGATGGTGGCATCGTCCATGGCCCGGCATTGGCCAGCGGCGCGTCCTTGTCAACCGTGGCATGCGTTATATGGCGAATTGCTCTCGGCGGCCGGGCCTGCATTGTCATTGTGCCAGCAGCAGTGCAGTTTGATACAAAACCGAATCAGGAGGTCCGATGCGCGATTTTCATCAACCCGGCCGCAGCGCCGTCTATGCCGGGCGGGCCATGGCCGCGACCTCGATGCCGGTTGCAACACTTGCCGCACTCGATGCCCTGCGCGCCGGCGGCAATGCGCTCGATGCCGCCGTCACCGCCGCCGCCTTGCTCGGCGTGGTCGAACCGCAATCGACCGGCATCGGCGGCGATTGCTTCTGCCTCTATAAAAAGGCCGGCAGCGCCGAGGTGATCGCGCTCAACGGTTCCGGCCGCGCACCAGCGGCCGCTACGATCGATCATTACGAGGCGCATGGCATCACCAGCCTCGATTCGACCTCGCCGCACGGTGTGACCGTGCCAGGCGCGGTCGGCGCGTGGGAAACTCTGCTGCAAGCGCACGGCAAGCGCGGTCTGGCCGCGGCGCTGGCGCCCGCGATCCATTACGCCGAGGCCGGATTTGCGGTTTCACCGCGCGTCGCCGCCGATTGGGCGCACACCGCCGACAAGCTGCGCAAGACCGGCGCCCATGCACTGCTGCCGAACGGTGCGGCACCCGGCGTCGGCACCATCATCCAACAGCCGGAACTCGCGGCGACGCTGCGCGCGATCGCCGCACAAGGCGCGCGGGCGTTCTACGAGGGGCCGATCGCCGCCGGCATGGTGGCGGAACTGCGCAGCCGCGGCGGCCTGCATACCGAGGCCGATTTTGCCGAGGGCCGCACGGCGGCGCAATTCGTCACGCCGATCCAACGCGATTTCGACGGTCTCACAATCTGGGAATGCCCGCCGAACGGTTCGGGCATACTCGCGTTGATGCTGCTGGGGATTCTCGAAGGCTTCGGCCCGGCGCCGGATGGGCCGCTCGGCCCGATCCGCGTGCATCGGCATATCGAGGCGGCGCGCCTGGTCTATCGCGATCGCGACGCCCTGCTGGCCGACCCCGAGCACGCGTCGGTTCCGGTCGAGCACCTTTTGAGCGATGCGTACCTCACGTCGCTGCGCAGCCTCATCAAAGACGATCGGAGCATCAAGGACATGCCGCGCGCCGGCGAGGCTTTGCTGCCGGCCCACCGCGACACCGTCTATCTCTGCGTCGTCGATGACGAGGGCAATGCCTGCTCGTTCATCAACTCCACCTTCGAGAATTTCGGCTCGGGCATTCTGGCCGGGAACACCGGTGTAATCCTGCACAATCGCGGCCTCGGCTTCCGGCTCGAACGCGGGCACCCCAACTGCATCGCCCCCCGCAAGCGGCCGATGCACACGATCATCCCCGGCATGGCGACACGCAATGGCCACGCGATCATGCCGTTCGGCGTCATGGGCGGCCACTATCAGCCGATGGGCCAGTCATGGTTTCTCACCAACCTGCGGCACTATAACCTCGACGTCCAGCAATCGCTCGATCTGCCACGCGCGTTTCCCTACGCCGGCGTCGTCGAACTCGAACCGACATTTCCGCAGGCAACCATCGATGGCCTGATCCAGCGCGGCCACACCGTCGCACCCACCGCCCGACCACACGGCGGTGGCCAGGCAATCCTGATCGACCCGACGAGCGACGTGCTCGCGGGCGGGTCAGACCCTCGGAAGGATGGGTGCGCGCTTGGGTATTAAGGAAGGCCAGGGGCTCTCCCTCCGGAGCCATTCCAGCGATGAAGTGCATCGCCGGAACCTTCGGCTCCTCCGCCCCTGGACCCCGTTAAAGGTCCCGCGGGCAAGATGCCCGCTACCATATGATGAGGCGCGCGACGCGCGCCGGGCTTTAAAATCCATTCGTTTTAGGCAAGGGGAGGGCGACCCAGGCCAGATCGACGGAACCACCGAGGCAGCGCCCTCCCCTTGCCTAAAACTAGCGGGTTATGCAAGCGTGTGACCTGACAGCGACCCAAGCGCGGCACCTGATCGGCGGCCGGCGGCTTTCGCCGGTTGAGCTGTTGGACAGTTGCATTGCGCGGATCGAGGCGGTCGATCATGCGGTGAATGCAATGGTCGCGCGCGATTTCGAGCGTGCCCGGGCGGCGGCGATCGTGGCCGAGGCGGCGGTGATGGCGGGCGGTGCGATCGGCCCGCTGCACGGCCTGCCGATCGGCGTAAAGGACCTCGAAGATACCGAGGGGCTGCGCACCACCTATGGCAGCGTGATGTTCCGCGATCACGTGCCGAAGGCGGATCAGCGCCTGGTGGCGGATATCCGCCGTGCCGGCGGCATCGTGCTGGGCAAGACCAACACGCCGGAGTTCGGCGCCGGCGCAAATACGCGTAACGCGGTGTATGGCGCGACCGGCAACCCGTTCGATCCGCTGAAATCGGCGGCCGGTTCGTCCGGCGGGTCGGCGGTCGCGCTGGCGACCGGAATGGTGCCGCTCGCGACCGGTTCGGATATGGGCGGCAGCTTGCGCAACCCGGCATCGTTCTGCGGCATTGTCGGCATGCGGCCTTCGGCGGGGCTGGTGCCGTCCGAAAAACGGCTGCTCGGCTCATCGGCCCTGTCGGTCCTGGGGCCAATGGCGCGCAACGTGCCGGATCTGGCCTTGATGCTCGGCGCGATCGCGCATTACGATACGCGCGATATGCTGGCGTTTCCCAACCCAGCGCTGCAACCGCAAACGGTCGACCTCGGGACGCTGCGTGTTGCGTTCACGCCGGATTTCGGCTTCGCGCCGACCGCAAAGGCGGTCCGCGCGGCCTTCGCCGCCAAGACCGCCCTGCTGGCGCCGCTGTTCGGTGCGGCCGAGGCCGCGACACCCGATTGCGCCGGCGCGGATGAGGCATTCGCCATTCTGCGAGCGGTCAATTTCCTCGCCGGGTTCGGCGCGACCTACCAGACCAACCCAGAGCGGCTGGGTCCGAACGTGCGCACCAATGTCGAGGAAGGCTTGCGCTACAGCGCGACCGATGTCGCGCGCGCAATGGTGATCCAGACCCGAATATACCAGGCATGGCAACAGTTTTTCGGCCAATACGACGTGCTCATCGCGCCCAGCGTGACCATCACGCCCCGCCCCTGGAGCGAATTGTTCCCCGCCCAGATCGACGGCGTCGCAACCCAATCCTACTACCACTGGCTGGCCCTGGCCTACGCCGTAACACTCACCGGCCACCCCTCGCTGTCGCTGCCACTGGGGCGCGATGCCGATGGCATGCCGTTCGGCGTCCAAATCATCACCGCCCGCCATACCGATGCCAAAACCCTCGCCGTAGCCAGCGCGATCGAAACCCTGTGCGCCGATAACCCAAACCTCAACCGCCCCACCCCCGACATCGCCAAACTCACCACGGCCCCCACACTCAGCACCACCCCAGGCTTCCACGACGTCGCATAACCCGCCTCGCGGCGTGCGGGCTTTAGGGCTAAGCGCCGGGTGGGATGACGCTTTGAGTCAGTAAGGCCAAGGGGCTCTGCCCCCTGGACCCCCGCTAAGGGCTCAGCCCTTAGAACCCGCTAGTTTTAGGCAAGGGGAGGGCGCTGCCTCGGTGGTTCCGTCGATCTGGCCTGTGTCGCCCTCCCCTTGCCTAAAACTAATGG